>NZ_JAAGNB010000295.1:0-46034 GCF_010550475.1 Amycolatopsis sp. SID8362 | reverse complement strand
CCCGCTCGTCCGTGAACTGGCCGCGGCCGGCGCCCCCGTGCGGGTGCCGGCCGCGGTGACGTGCAGGGTGCTGGGGATCTCCCGGCAGGCCTACTACCAGTGGTGCGCTGCCCCGGTCTGTCAGCGGGACTTCGACGACGCGCATCTGATCAACGCCGCGCTCGAGATCCATGCCGACGATCCGGCCGATGGGTACCGGTTCATCGCTGACGAACTCGCCCGCCGCGGGTTCACTGCCTCGGAGAACCGGGTGTGGCGGATCTGCTCGATGCAGAAGATCTTCTCGCTGCACGCCAGGAAGAAAGGCCGTTCCCGCCAGGCGGGGCCGCCGGTGCACGACGACCTCGTGCGCCGGGACTTCACCGCCGCCGCGCCGAATACCAAGTGGCTGACCGATATCACCGAGCATCCCACCGGTGAGGGCAAGCTGTACTTGTGTGCGGTCAAGGACTGCTACTCCAACAAGATCGTCGGATACTCCATCGCCTCGCACATGCGGGCCTCACTCGCCGTCAGCGCGCTGCGCAACGCGATCGCGCTGCGCGACCCGCACGACGTCGTGGTCCACTCCGACCGCGGAGCCCAGTTCCGATCGGCGGCCTACCAGCGCCTGCTGCGCGGTCATGGGCTGACCGGGTCGATGGGTCGGGTCGGTGCGTGTGGTGACAATGCTGCGATGGAGTCGTTCTTTTCGTTGCTGCAGAAGAACGTTCTCGATACCCGCCGGTGGCGCACGCGGGAGGAGCTCCGGTTGGCGATCGTGTCCTGGATCGAGACGAAGTATCACCGCAAACGCCGCCAACGCGCCCTGGGCAAGCTCACCCCGGTCGAGTTTGAGACCATCTACACGGCCACGTCAGCGGCCTGAGAAACAGTCAGCTCCGGTGTCAACCGAAGTCTGGGCAGACCCTACTGCCATGGCAGCCTCTTGCGAATCACGCCGTCCAGCACCGCGGCCGCGACGAAGATCCACAGCAGCTTGACCTCCCAGCCACCGGCGTGCTCGAACGTGCCGTCCACCAGCACGAACACGACCACCCCCACAACGCAGGCGGCCGTCAGGACACGCAGCCACAGGCCCGCGGCGCCCAGCCGGGCACGCAACGACCACGCGCCGGCGAGCACGATCACACCGAGCAGGACCGGCAGAACATAGGTTCGAGGATCGGCTCGTAGCCCACCGAACTCGGTCGTCCAGAACCGGAAGAGCCCTTCTCCCCATATGTCTCGGTGCACCCGGTTAGCTGCGCGAGCGCCGAAGGGAGCCCGCCTGCGAGCGTGATCATGCCGAAATACAGCACCGGTGCCGCACCGAGCACGAGGACGTCGACGACCGTACGGCGCCACCACCGGGTGTTCATGGGCCGCTGCGCCGGGTGAAAGAACAGGATTAGCAGCGCGACCGGCACGGAAAACATGAAGCTCTGTTTGACGATGACCGCGAATCCCAGGCAGAACAGACCGAGCCGGCGGCGCCACCGGGACCCCGACCGCAGGCCGGTGTCGAGAAGCCACCAGCCGACCGCGATCAAGAAGACACCGTCCACGGTGTGCCACGCCATCGTCGGATACGCGTTGAGGCTGATCAGCGCTGCGGCGAAGACCAGGCACAGCCGGAGCGGGCCCCAGCCCAGCGGAGACGTCCCGGTCAGCAACGCCACCAGAGCGAAAGTGGCGATGGTGAGCTGCACCATCATCACCCAGCTGGAACCGATCATCAGCGGCGCCGGTACCAAGTAGTCGACCAGGTGCAGGTACGCCGAACCGAACGGCCTCGGGCCCAGAACGTCGATCTGCGGGAGCTCGCCATGCAGGCTCCGCCAACTCTGCGCCAGGATCAAACCCTGATCACTAGGGTTGAACCCGAACCGGCCGATCCTGGCGACGACGGCGGCGCTCAGCAGGCAGATCCCACTGACCAGCACGATCGCGCGTGGCCACCGCTTCCGCGCGACCGGACGGGACCCGCCGTGCCGCTCACTTCGACAACATCGGTCACCAATGAGACCTCCATGATCGAGATCGACCGACAGCGCTGTTCTCATACTCGACCGGTCGCTGCATGCCACAGACGTGTGGCGGTGTCGCCCGCCATCTAAGTCGACACCCCAATTCCACCACTAGTCTGCCGCGTTCCTCTTTCGAGTGAAATGATGGAACACCAACCCAACCGGCCGCAGCGCGTGATCTGGCGGCGTGTCGTGGGCATGAAGAGGGCCACCGCGTGATCGACTTCAAGGTGTGTTGGAACTCAAAGAAGACACGGTGGCCGCGTAATGGACAGTAGCCGATGATCGCCTGGCCCTACTGGCGGCAGGCAGCGACTGCCGCACTTCTATCGCCGGGACGCCGACGTGGCGCGCGACGACCTCCGCTCTCATGTGCTGGACAACCTCGGTGACCCGGGCGCGACCGTGGCGGCCGATGAGGCGGGTTTCCGAAGAAGGGAAGCAAATCCGCCGTTGCGCAGCGGCAGTAGTGCGGTCACTGCCGGGCGGATCGAGAACTGCCGGCTCGGAGTGTTCTTGACCCGTGTCTCGGTCAACGGGCTGGCATTGATTGACCGCGAACTCTACCTCCCGGCGTCGTGGACCGGCGATCGGGAACGCCGCGCGGAAGCCGGTTACGACTTCGAGTGGTTCACCGCCAATGAGGCCTACGACGACAACTCCAGCCTGCGCGACTGGGGCGAACTGACCGGACTCAACTAGCAAACCCTCCGAGCCGGCTTACTACATCTGCCACAGCGCCTATCCCATGCCTGTCACCGAACTCGTCCGCGTCGCCGGTATCCCGGTGGGCGATTGAATGCTCGCCGCCGCGTTCCTCGCCTTCGCCACCCACGCCATTGCGGAGCAGCTAGTACCCTTATCCTGCAACGAAATCAGAAGACTCTGGTCTACCTTCACCGACCCCGCCCACCCTGAAGCACACTAACAGCGACAACGCACCAAACATCGGCATCCCCGACATGCACACATGGCGGACCAGTGTGGCGCAAGCCGATCCGGCACGGAACGACTGCGCCACCGAGCCGTCCTGTGACGGAGCCGTCCACGGGTTGGGCGGTGCACGGGCCCGCTCTCAAGGTCTCGGCCTCGACAATCATCAACTGCGCGTCGAACTCGAAGCAGCCGGCGACCTGTTCGAGCGGATCGATCAGTACGCTCCAGCCCTGGCAATCGTCGAGGTCCCGCTGACAGACTTCGACGAATTCCCTGTCATCCGCGAACTCCGACGTTCGCGTGGCTTCCTGCCGGGGCCCCGTGCACGCCCCGTCTTAACGCGAGTTGGCTCGATCTGGCATCGCGGCATGGCTACCTAAGGGGGCACTCAAATTGATCGAACCTGCTCGTCACCAGCCACCGGCAGTCGACTTGCAAAATTGCTAAACTGCTTAGATGCTTGAGGTAGGTCGTGCCCCGGTCGCCGCAAAGGAGAGTTCGTGTGAGTCTCGATCGGCCGTCGTCGGAGACTGATCCCCAGCGGGTGGCCGTGGTGTCCGACGGAAGTGCGTTACCGCTGGGTGCCGATGTGAGTGCCGTGCTGGGCACGGACGCGACGTTGATCGGCGGCCTGGTCGGCGCGGCGGCGGTTCCCAGGGTGATCCTCGCCGATACTCCCGAGGGTCTCGCGGCCGGGGTGCGCGCGTTGCCTGCCGACGTCGGTGCGGTGTTGCTGGCCCATGTCGATGCACGCCGGGCTCACCGTGTCACGCATGAGCTGCAGGTCCAGGAAGTCCGTCCCACGGTGTCGGAGCACGACGTCAACGCCGTGGTGCTTGCTGCGGTTGCGCTGAAGTCGATGGCTTTCGACGGTCGGCGGCCGCGGCACTGCCGGGTGGTGCTGGCCGGTGCGGCGGAGTTGCCGATGCTGCCGGCGATCCTGACGGCCGGCGGCGTCGGTGACCTCTCCACGTGGAATCCGTCGGACTCCGCGGTTATTCCGCCGCACACCGTGCTGGACGGCGCGGACCTGGTGATCGACCTGGTCGGTGAGCCGTCACCGGCCCTGGGTTACCGCAGCGCCGGGCTTTCCGCGATCACCCGTGAGGACGCGCACGTCGCGCCGTTCGTCAGCGCCGGTCTGCTGCGCGCGGCCACGCTCTCCGCGGGACTGAACTTCGACGCCGAGGTGTTCGCCGCGTGCGCGCGGGAGCTGGCACCGTCCCTGCCGCGCGATCGGCCGATCGCGCGAGGGCAGGGTTTGAGGTTGACCGAGTTGGTCTCCGACATCGCGACAGGGGTGCACCGCAACCGACGCCGTCGTTGACGGGTCGTGCGCTCCGGCGCTTCACCCGGCAAGGTGCGTCGTCAAGTTCGTCACCATTGCCGCCCAGCAGTCGGGGCGGGCGGCTTTCACCGGGAATGTGCTGGCCGGAGGACGTCCACGGCAGCCTGGGCGACGCGGCTGACGAGGTCGGGATCGGACAGTTCCGGGAGCGCGCGGTCGACCGGCACCATGGTGGCCAGCGCCTGAGCACACGCGCGGTGCACCTCGACATGGCGGGCCGGATCGCCGGCCCATCCCGGGGTCGGCACATCCCACAGCGCCCGCAGCAGCCCAGGCAACGCCAGCAGGTGCGCGACGGGGTCGCGGGGTCTCCCGACCGTCTTCGGCACTGCGTCGCCGAAGGCTGGGTGGATCGCGTCCGCGGCGCCTGCCAGATCGATCACGATGCTGGTGTTGCGGGCGATGCCGGATAGCGGGTATCCGAGTGCGTCGGCCCTCGTCAAGGAGGCGATATCGCCGACGCCGGCCGCCATCAGCAGCAGGGGAAGCAGGGGGACGGTGTCCGCACCGGCCACGACCACCCGGGCGTCGAACGGCGCGATTTCGGCCCGGCGCAACGCCGCCAGTACCTGTGTGGCGAGGGCGATGCCGTGGGTGTCTTCTTCGGTGACGACCGGGATCCTCTCGCTGCGCCCCAGGTCGCTTTGGACGGTGCGGGCGCGCACGGGATCGGTCCGGGCCAGGAACACCGCCGTCGCGCCGGTCGGCAATGCCCGTACGGCCGCGGCGAGTTCCCCGGCGTCGCGAGCGGTGACCGCGACCGGGAACGGGTTCAGGAACGTGTGCGCTTGCAGCAACCGGACATCGACGCCGAGCGCGTCGAACACGTCACCCGGATCGTTGCCCTCGGTTGCGGAAAGGCCGCTCCCGTCGCTGACGATGGCCAGCCCGGCCGCGCCTGCCGATCGTCTCACGGCGAGTTCTCGAGGGCGGCGCGATCCTCGTCCAAGGCCGCACCGACCGCAGGCTGCACGAGCGCCGCGGTATCAACGTCGTGACGCGCGGCCAGCTCGAGCAGTTCCGCCAACCGGACCCGGTGGAGGTACGCCTCGTACGGATGCCCCGCCGCCGTGGCCGCGATGGTGGCGTCCTGCGCCTCCCCGATCCCCCGACGCAACTCGCTCGCGAACTCACTCATCAGCCCCGGCCTCCCGCCCAGCCCGTTCGAGACCTATAGAACCTACCATGTTCACAGTTAAGGAATTACGCAACTCCTGCACTCGGGTCGTGGGCCCCACTCCAGGACACGGATCCGCGCGTGGCGCTCGAGCGGGCGGGGCTGTCGACTCGCCCTCGCCAGCCGGACCCGGCCCGAGTCAGGCGCGACAACGGTGATGTCCGCGCCCGGGTGGGCGTGCTCGGCGAGCAGCGGCCGGGCCCGCAGATGGTCGGCCGGGCCGTCGAAGAACCTTCGGATCTGCGCGGTGCGCAGGTGGAACCGCGAGCGGGGCAGGACGGAGGACCGCAGTTCACACGGCCCCGCCGGCAGTGGTCGTCAGGACGTGTTCTGCCGGGTGCGGAACAACTGGGTGACCGAGTCGGTCACCCGATGGGTCAGCGCCCGGGCCTTCCCGTGCGACACCGGCCAACCGGCGCCGGCAGCGGCTAGCGCCAGCGCTGCAGTGTGGTAGGTCTCGACGTCAAACCACGCACCGGCCGAGGTGCGCAGGGCGGCCCGCAGCAACCCGGCAGCGGCGCACGGCGCCGTGTACGCGTCGCCGCGGGTGATCACGATCATCCCGAGGTCGTGCTCGGCCGCGGCCCAGCCGGGAAGGCCACCGACCAGGTCGAGCACCGCGTGCGCGCCGGACACCACGTTCCGCAGGGGGAGCCTCCCGGCATCGGCCGGATTCCAGAGGGTGAGGTCCGCGAAGCCCGCGGCGACCAGCAGCGGGGCCAGGATCGGCAGCTCCCGGGCACCGGCGAGGACGACGCGACCGCACTGGAGGCCCCCTGACCGCCGGCCGTGTCCGGTCACCGCGCCCAGCAGCGCCGCGGTGAGGGCGATCGCGGTCGCGTCCTGGTCGGTCACCACCGGCCGCGCGCCCCCGGCGCGCAACTCCTTCTGGGCCGCGCGGGTCCGGCCAGGGTCGGCGTGGGTCAGCAGGACCGCCCCGGCATCCGGGGGCAACGCACGAACACCGGCGACGAGCTGGGCCGCGTCCGTGGCGTCGAGGGTCACTGGGCGTACCGGGACCTGCGCGAGCCCGCCGAGGTGTCTCGCGAATTCCTGCACGATCAGGTCGACGGCCACGCCGCTGCCGCGCAGGGCGCTGCCGTCGGAGACCACCGCGGCCCACCCGGACTCCTCACCGGTGCCCGGCTCGTGCTTGCCACTCGTCATCGGGTCAGTCCTGATACGGCCGGTTCACCAGCACGGCGGGGTCGACCCAGCCGGTCGTGTCCACGTCGTGGCGGTCGATGCGCAACTCGACTCCCCGGTCCAGTCCCGCGTCCCGCGCGGCCGTCAGAGCATCCAGGGCGCTGGCGCAGGCGAATCCACCCCTTCCATTTGACCGATCCATGTTCTCGATAGTTAATGAAGTTTGCAAGTCATGGTCGTTGCCGGCGTAGGAGAAGTTGAAGCTCTTGTTGATCAGGCGGGAACCACGTCCGCCACCGCGCTGCAACACCGTAGGCGTCGGCGTGCCGGGGCGAGGCCACCTGCCGGGCACCGTAGCGGCCGGCGTCGTACACCCGCCCGAACGCCGAGCCGATCTCCACCTCGCAACCGTTGCCCGACCCGGCGGCCACATGCCGGACCGCCCGGCCTGGGGGATCTTGGGCCACGAACTCAGCACACCGTGCTTCCTGACGTGTGATCGCGAACGTGCGGCGACTCACCCGCCCCGCAAGCCGCGCGTCCGCGGAGCGAGTTCTGCGGACGCCGCCGGCATGCGCAGGTCGTCGAGCAGTTCGACCTGGCCGGTGAGCACGCTGGTCAGGATCTGCCGGGCGACCCGCAGCAGCTCGGCCACGTGCGGGCTGGTCAGTGAGTAGTAGACGGTCGAGCCTTCCTTGCGGGTCACCACCAGGCCGGCGCGGCGGAGCACGGCCAGTTGCTGGGACAGGTTCGCCGGTTCGATCCCCACCTCCCCCAGCATCTCCGCCACCGCGTGCTCCCGCTCGCTCAGCAGCTCCAGCGCCCGGATCCGGACAGGATGCCCCAGCGTCTTGAAAAACTCGGCCTTCGCCTGGTACAGGAGCCTGCTCACAGACGCTCCTCACTCACACTTTCACCGACGATAGGCAGCATCATCAACAGTTGCTAAGATTAGCAACTCTGAAACCTGCTGGCGCAGCGAGTGAACCACAGCGAGGTCGCGATGCCCGGATCACGCGTCGCCGACGTCATGACGAGGACAGTCATCACGGTCGTGGTCGACACCCCGTTCAAGGATCTCGTCGCCACCATGATCGGCCACAGTCTCGACGCCGTCCCGGTGATCGACTCGTACGGCCGCCTTCTCGGTGTCGTCGCGGACGTCGACCTCCTCCCGAAGCTGGAGTTCCACTGCGGCGCCGAACTGCCCCCACTGCTGGGCGGCCTGCGCGCGCGTGCCCGGTGGCGCAAGGCCGCCGCGCTGACTGCGGCCGACGTCATGACCACGCCCACCATCGGCGTCCGCGACGACGCGCCCGTCGAGGACGCGGTGCGCGGGCTGGCCAACGGACAACTCCGCCGGCTCTGCGTCGTCGACGCTGCCGACCGGCTCGTGGGTGTGGTGACCCACCTCGACCTGCTCGGGGTGTTCCTGCGCAGTGACGTCGCCATCGAGGACGACATCGAGCGGCAGGTGATCGGCTCCCCGTGCTCACCGGACACGGTGACGGTGCGGGTCGCCGACGGCGTCGTCACCCTCGATGGGCGGCTGCGGCTGCGCATCATGGTCGAACGGACCGTCCGGCTCACCAGCGCCGTTCCCGGCATCGTGGCCGTACGCAACCACCTCCGCTTCGACGTCGACGACCTGATGATCACCGGCTTCTGACTGCCGGCGCGATCAGCGGACCGGCGAACATCGCGCCCTCTCCGCACGACACCGAGTCCCGCACAGGATGTCGGCCAGGCACAACTCGCCCGTCAGGGCCGAGCACGAGGTGCAGGCGGACATCGATTCGGCTTCCTACGGACCAGCGCACGGAGTCCGGGGACTGACCGGACGAGCAGCACGATCGATCGCTGGGCCACGACGGTCGGCTCGACTCAACCTCAGTCAGCATCCACTTTGCGTGGCCGCCCGCCACCGGCACCCTGACCCGGTCGCGCCGCAGCCCACCGCTCGATTTCCGCCCTCCGACCGAGAGCCCAACCCGGCGTCCGCCCGACAACGACATCCGGCTCCGGAAACGGATGCGACCCAGCATACCGAGAACGCCAGTTCGCCACCGCACGATGCCCGACACCGAACCACGACGCAATCTCCACCATATCGGCATAACGGAAAACCGTGCCCGGCGGCGCGACCGGACCGTCCGAGAACTCCACCCCGCGAAACTAGCAGGAACAACCAAGTACAGCCGGACACGCGACGGGCTTGGCGCGTCGGCCGGATCGAGACCCCTGGCTGTCAACGACCGCAGTGGCGGCAATTTGCCCCCTGCCTGCCTTGATCTTGCACGTGGCGCCTGCGACAGCGCCGCTGCTGCACACGAGGGACAATCCGTTGCGGACGGCGTCGACCGCCGAGAGATCCCGCTGGCCCCGCGGGTCGGATGATTCAGCCGGGGAGTTCTTCGATACTCCGAGGTTCGACGCGTGGCACGGCGTTCATGGCGTGCCTGAAACTGGTGGATGCCTCGTATGCCTGGCGCCGGACACGCATGATCGAGCCGAGCGGACGGTGTGCGGCCAAGGCGTGCCATGGGTTGAAGGACAGCACGTCGTCGGCGTACACGCGGCGTGCCGCACTACCGGCGTCCTGCGGCGGGAAGCTGAGCTTCGCGATCGGCAGGTGCGGCGACTCGGACTCGGGCCACAGCACGGACGCGTCCTCGACGGGCATGGTGGAGATGTCCGTGCACAGCTGCGCCCTGAGCTCGTACTCCGCGGCGTTGTCGCGGAAGAAGTCGACGACGAGCTCTCGCAGCACCCCGTCCCCGTCGCGGTCGATCGGAACGCCGGTCAGCGTGCGGACTGGCTCGGACAGCGGCGCGGCACTGATCTTGGCGAGGTAGTCGCCGTAACGCAGGGCGGCCATCGAGTGGAACGTCTCGCCGAGGATGTGGGTGTTCGGCATGCCGAGTCCAGCTACCGGTGCGGGCTTCGGCAACTGGACCGCGTCAAGCACGTGCCCGGCGGTGCGGGCGACGACACCCGCCACCTTCAGCGCCGCATCCGGTACCTTTGCTTGTTTCTTGGCCAGGCGCATGGCCGCCAAGTACGCCTCGACGTGCCCGAACGGGATGGTCGGCTTGTTGACGAGCAGGAAGTCCTGGTTGCCGGTGTCGTCGTCTGGCAAGGCCCGCGGGCCGGGTACACCGAGAACCTTCACGGCGAACCCTCGCAGGCCGGCGATCTGGTCGCTGCGGATCTCGCCTGCCGCGGTGGACAGCCGCACCATGACGGGGTAGCTGGCCGGCTGGCCGAACAGCCCTTGCCTCAGTACGCCGGGCAGGTCCGGATAGACCGTCAGGTCGCCGCGCAGGACGCCGTGGCTCTTGGCGTGAGCGTCCCGCGTCGCATGCTGGTGCTTGTCGTAGGCCACCGCGTTCAGGGCGTGCAGTTCATCGACGATCTTCGCGACGATCTCGTCCTCGTCCGCGCGACGATGCTCGACTCCCGGGGCATACCTGACGTACGTCTCACGGATTCCCTCCATGGACGCGGCATACGATTGCGAATTCTCGGCACTATGCACCACCGCAGTGCTCCACATTCTCTCCCGGGGTCATCTTGCGCGAGCTGACAACGACCCGGCCGGCCTGCCCGGCGCTGCCGTCGTCAGGGTAGTCAACACCGACCTTGAGCTGGTACGACCTGATTATCTTCCTGGTGAAGCGCGAGACTTCGGTGACAATGACGTCCGATTCGAACGGCTGCATCACCTGCGCGCGGGATATCCAGCCCACATAGCCGGGCTTCACGTTGACCTCGACGTCACTCCCTGTGGAGTACGACTCGTCCCAGGTGTGACTGTAGGATGCCTTCACACTCGCCGTCACAGATGCGAAGATGATGCCAGCGGATTGGGAAAGGGTGAGCGAACCACCGATTGACACCGATGATTTCACCGCGTCATCCCAGCGCATCCGCTTAGATCCAGGCTGATCGACCGAGCAGTTCCAGAGACTACCGGAAACCTGCTTGTAGTCGGTCAGATACGCCTCACCCTTGACCGGATTGCCGTAAGAACATTTCATATTGGGGTAACTGCAACCGTTACCCAGAAGGAAGCCGACCGGAAGCGTACGACTTCCATCCGTGCTCGCGATCAACCGGTCCGCCGGGTCGGCGTCGTTTGCCAGAGCCGGCGAGGCGGTCGCCGTGATCAGCGCCAGCGACGCCAGGGAGAGTACCGCAAAACGCCACGTATGGCGCGTCCTCGAATTCATGGTTCTGTCGTCTCTTTCCAGCCTCGATGGCATGCTTCCAGAATTCCGGATCGAAGGACCCGAAAGAATTCCGACACCTATTCAGCCAATTTACCTGGCTTCACCAGAGCTACCGCACCAGCGGGATCCGCGGGACAGGAATTCAGCTCCGCCTGATTCATTTGACGGGTATAGATGGACGTGTTCCCGGTCACATCCGGGACAGGGGAGCCGATGCTGACCCTGAATTCGTACTTGCCAGTAACCTTGTCGTTCTGCCACTGGTCCTGGTCGATGACGGTGACCGTGCTTTCGAAGCGCTGCATTGGCACCGAACGCGCGATCCACGCAACCTGATGAGCACCGGCCTTGACCGAAGTGGATTCAGACGTGGACCGCGACTCACCCCACGCGGACCCGAAGCTTGCGGCGATTTTGGCACTTACCTTATAGAACACAGCGTTCGCTTCGACCCCAACGCCAACCTCCGTACCGAGGAAATTTGTCTGCCCAACTGTCTCGGACCAGTACACCGACGTACCGGCGGGCTCGTCACCGCAGTTGTAGAGCATGTCGCCGACAGTGCGCTGAGGCCCGCTGTACTGCTCACCCTTGGCAGGCTGGCCTGTCGTGCAGCTGATCTTGTGACCGTACTCGTCACGACCCGATTCGCACTCGGACATCAGTTCCCCCACCGTCCTCCCGTGCTCAGGGTCGAGCTGGTTGTACACCATCTGGTCGGAGCCGTCATTGCCCTGTGCGTGGGCCGGCGATGCGGCCGTTGCGACCAGCCCCAGCGAGGCGAGGGAAAGCGCTGCCGCCGAGCGGCAACCACGGAACATCTTCGGCTTCCGAACCCGCATATTCATGACACTGCCGTCTCTTCCCGGCCTCGACGGCATCCGCATCGAGGGATCTTGATCGAGCGTTGTGCTTCCCGAGGCTGACCAGGCGGCCACCTGGCATAGATCGTGGCCAATGACACACCGCCTGCGGGGTCCCCTGTTCGGAGGAACAAGAGGATGAGATCGGGTCAGTCGAACTGACTCACAGATTCACCTGGTCCAGCGGTTCGATCCGGCATTGGGGTGACGAGAACCTGTCCGGCAGCACGCTGGCGACCTCGACGTGGACCTGATTTCGCGCCGAGCAGCTGCGTGCGCGAGAAGTGTCGCCAAGGGACAGTCGTGTGAGGGAGCTGATGCCGGTCGCCTACTCCTTGCGTACCAACCCGGTGAGTGCGGCGACGGCGAGCGTGGCAAAACCCCAGCCGAGGATTCGCCCGGCCCAGAACATGGCGAGGTAGCCCGCGGCGTCCGGTCGCCAGTTCGCGTCCTGTCCGACGCTGATCAGTGGGATCGTCACGTCGAAGGCGTACATCCACTGGTTGAAGCACGGGTAGTCGGAGGTGCACTGGGCCGCCACCGCGGTGGCCTTGATGTCCTTCGGCACGATCGCGCCCTGGTGTGCCGCGGCGCCGAACGCGGTGGCGCAGACGAGGAACACGGCCGCGAGCAGAACTGCCGCTCGCCATGGCTGGTAGCCGAAGCCGAGAACGAATCCGAACAGCCGGTGCCACATCCGCCGGCCCAAGTTCATCGCGTGGCCGCCATCGCGGCGTCGCGCCCGGCCACGTTCGCGCTGCTTGGCGATCGCGATCCGGCGGGCGGCGTCTTCTTGCCCCTGAGCCCGGTAAACCCGGGCAAGTTGCTCGTACGGCTGTGGGGTGAAGGCGCGGCCGGTAGGCAGCCAGGACAGCCGGTCCTTGACCGTCATGCGTACGTCGATGTGGTCGTATCGCAGCCCGGTCAGGGTGACCGGGCCGGAAGCCACCCACGCTTGGGGTTCGTCGGCGAGATCGCCGATCTGGGCGTGGGAGAAGTCGGCGCCAGGCCTGCGACCTCCCAGTGGTGTCGGTTGCCAATGCACCGTACTGGCGATTCTGGCCCGGCTGAGGTCGACCGAGCCATCGATGCGAGCGTCAGTGAGGACCGCTTCGGCTGCTTTCATACCGCGAGCGTTCACTGCGGGCATGCTGTCCGGCACGCCGGTGACCTTCGCGCCGCCGAGGTGCAGCCAGCCACCTGCCTCGGCGTAGGGAATATGGACACGCCCCTTGAACGTCGTGTCGCTGAGGCCGATCAGGCTGCCTGCCACCAGGCGTTCGGCCTCGAGCGCGGAGATCGTGCCGGGTCGCTCGGTGGGATCGGCCCAGCCCTCGACGATCGAGCCTTGAAGTTCGACGCTGCCCCCGACGGACGCTTCGGACAGCCGCAGTCCGGCGCGGAACAGGTTGTAGGTGAGCCACAGCGAGTGCCGTACCGACAGACCGACCGCCTCCAGGTGCCCGACGCTGCAGACGAACATGCCCAACCCCGGAACCGCGGTCCGGGACAGGTCGACGCCGCCGAACCGGCACTCTTCGAAATGGACGGTGCGGGCGACGGTCACGTCGGCCAGCTGCAGGTCGCCGAGCACGTTCACCCCCATGATGTCCACCCTCGGTCCGGGTAGTTCGCCGTATCCCCCGGCGAGCAGCCCGGCGAGTACGTCGGCCCGCACCCGGCGATCTGCCTGCTGCTGATCATCGGCTGATTCCCACCACGCACCCGAATACCCCAAGTGCCCGTCGACCTGCACCACTTTGCCCTCGCCATGTCCGAGGTCGAACCGTTCACCGCGCAGGGCCGCATTCACCAGGGCACGCTCGACCGGCTCCAGCGTCTCCAACGGCACCACCATGGCCACCTCCACCGAGCCCATCGGCCGAACCGCCAAGATTCGAGACCGCTGATCGAGTGATGGCAGTCCCCCGAACGGGTCACCCTGTGCGACAGCCTGTTCAGCAACATCCAGTCACCTGTGCACGACCGCAATGCACGAACGGACATTGTTTCACACCTGCACGGAACGATCAGGGGCAGTGATCTTTCACCGACCCCGGCCCGCATATGATCACACGTATGACATCTCGCTCTCGACCTGGCATTCCAGGGCATCCCGCTTTCGCCTCGGTTTCGGACTACAACCGCGCCTATCCGGACGCGCCGATGCCCGAGAGCGCCACCGCCCGCTACGTGCTACGCAGCTACACCGCCGCTGGGGCGGGGCTCGTCGACGACCTGAACGCCACCGAAATACCCCACACCCTGGACTTCCTACCCGGTGGCGCCCCGGTACGCAGCGACGCCGACCGGACCGGCACGGTCATCGCGACCTGCTGGGGCAACCCGCCGTACCTCGTCCTCGCCGAGAATGTTTCACTGTGGGAAGCGTGGGCGGCCATCACCGAACGATGGCCCTCCACACTTTCGTCCGCGGTCGACGCATTGCGGCCGTTGTCCGACAGATCTTCCTCCGGCACCGCGTAGCTCGCACCCGCCCGACGATCGCGACACAACCTCGTTTCGGAGTGCACCACCATCTCTGAGGAGACGAGGCCGGCAAGGTGCTTCAAGCCTTGGGCAAAGCCATGGCTTAACTCAACACATTTCGGCGAATACGAGGGTCGCTGCCGCATCTCATTTGCCGTCAGAGTTGCCACCCCAGGAATCACCTTGATCACGTCGTCAAATACGGCGACGAGGAGCTGACCCGGCCACGGCCAGCGCGCTTGCGATGTCAGCCCAATGTCCGTCCAGGCCTCCCGCCCGCAGCGCGTCCCGGAACTGTTCGGCAACCCCGCCGAAGCCAGGCTCGCGTAGCCCGATCTCTCGGACAAGATCGTCAGCCGACTCCACACCATCACTCTGACACAGGACGACGAACAGGTCGAAGAACCGCTCGGCGTCACCACTCTGCAGCCCGGGAGGAACCGCGCAGATCGCAGCGATTGCGTACTTGTCCACGCACTCATGCCTCTCACTAGACCAAACTTGACGCGACGAACCGCAGTGACGCCAGGCACTATCATGATGCGACGAGAACAGCCAAAGAAGAACGGCGCCGAAGCAGTCGCCAACCCCGAGGTCTGCAAGGTGGTACCTGCATGGAGGCAGCGCCGCAGTCCGTCATCTCGACCGTCTGGCCCGCCGGTTTTCGCAGCCCATGGCGTAGCGTACCGCGGCGATCGGGCATTTGCTGCTTCGGTCATCGGCACCGGGGCCGTCCTGTGAGACAGCGAGACAATCGTGCAGGTCGCTGGCCCAGCTGCCACCTCGCCGACCCCAGGCCCCATGCGGGTTCACCTGATAACAGACGCATTCACCCACCGGTCAAGATCTCTCTGACTCGGGAACCGATACGGAGATAATTCCCGCGCGCCAGTCTTTCACAGCCGGGCACACCTCGACCAGACGATCGCGAGCTTTGCGATCGAGACGCCTGCGCCACTCCCGTGCGCGCCGTTCCGGCGGCATATTCATCAAGTCGTCGCCGTACTTCTCGATGTACCGGATCAGATCGATCCGTACGTGGGCAAGTTCCTTGGACCATCCGCTCGCCGTCAGCTGATCGAGTTCCAGCAAGTGAGCCGCGACCTCGTTCGTCGTATTCGCCGAACGCGCGACATGCAGAAAATCATTGAGTTCAACCAATTCGCGGGTCACCCAGCTGCGCATGTGTGCCGAGTGGCGAAGCAGTGTCACCTGATCATCGACCTCCAGCCCCCGCCAGTGCTCGTGACGCGCGCCGTTGTCCAGCTTCCGGAACTTCTCCGACAACCGGCGCTCGATCGTGTCCTGGTCACCGCCGGCGCGCCGCAGCTCCGCTGACGACTCCGCTACCCAGGCACGCTCATGTTCAGGGAGCGCCGACAGATAGCGCAGGAATTCCAGGTCGCCAGTCATGCCACGCAGCCGCCGGCGATGGCGGACAGCCTCTTCCACACAACGCCGACGTGCGGCGACGTCGGATTCGGCGCCGTCACCTCCTGAACCGGCCCCGCGCAGTCGACCTGGGATCTCGGTATCGCGTTCGGCGCAGAGCACCAGGTGGACATCGCAGTCCGTCAACCGCCCGAGCAATCCCTCGCAATGGTGACCAGCCGACGAACACGGTTCGGTTCCTCGTTCGCACATCCAAAGCTGGTTCGGCAACGCACCCGAACGCCCGAGCACGTGGGATTGCGCGATCGGTTCGCCGTCGAACGGCAGCCAGTGGCGGTGATCGTGCCGACACGGTCCGAGACGCAGATTGGGCACCGCCTGTCCCGCCGCCAGGACGTGCGGTGGCGGCGGGTGATCGGCGGCAAACGGGGACGCCGCCGATCTCCGGCCAGGCACCAAAGCAGACACTGTCAGCGACATACCGCGAGGCACGGACGTCCATGGCCGCCGAGCAATGTCCGTTTCGGCGAGGATGTACAGCTTCACAGTACGACCTCTCTCGGCGGCGAACGCGGTCATCGCCCGTAAAGTAATCCTCAGGGTCCAGCCCGGGCCAGAGCCGGCGGGGCAAGAACTCAGGCACTGACCACCGGCCGCTCAGGCAGCCGAGTACCTCCTGGGCCATTCGGGCAACAAACGGTTCCCCTCTGGTCCGTCAAACGATGCCTGCAGCGAAGGTCGTATTCGTCACCGCGCTCCACTTAGCGCCAATAGGTTCCAGCGGAGACGAACCCAGCGAGCAACGCGCAGCCACCCGGCGCCGTCGCTTGTTCTCCGCAGGGCTTCGAGCATGTCTTCGATATTGTCGGCGAAGACCACTTTTCAGACACTGAACTGCGCCAAACCAGCCATGCCGAGCTGCAGTTCACAACAGTTTATTTCTACCGTCATCCAGCACCTGTCCGCCAGTGTCGGGATTCGCAAGGTGCGCCTAAGGGTCAACAACGAGCGTATTTACAATGGGTGACGGACAAGCAGAACATAACGGGCCGCGGACAGCAGCCGATGGGGTTTCTCGTTAGCGCTGGGCGTGAAACGAGTTACCACACAACGAGACGTGGGGCCGCTGGCCGGACTGTATTTGCGAAGATCAAATCCAAATCCGACCGCCGACGTGATCACCCATCGTGCCACGCTCGCCGTGACATGCGAATTGACCCTGTTCGTCGCTTGTGTCTTCGCGGTGAACCCCGCGCCCGGAACCCGCCACGTACTGCACTGGTTCCGCGGCGCCACACCCGCACCGACTGGCCACCACATCAGCGCCGCCACCGCCTGCCGCTACCTGCACGAAGCTGCTCGGCGAACCTCAGGCCAGGCACCCAACTTGTGAACTCGGCTTATCGGCGAGCTGACGGGAAAATTCGGTTGTGAACGCCGGCCAGTTCGCCGGACATCGGGTCTGGCCTCCCATATCGGCCGGAGATCCCGGACCTTCCTGGGCAACCCGGCCAGTTGGCCGCCCTGCTGTGCCGAGCGGTTCGAAGCCGCCACTGGCCACCCGTGCTACTTGGTGATGCTGCCCGGCAGGCTCGACAGCAACACCTACCGCGTGACGTCCTGTCTCTGCAACTCGAGCAGTCAGCGTTGCCAGCGCGACATTCGGCGTGGCGTACGAAATCCGGTAGACGCTCTCGACGATGTGGGCTGCCGACGCGGCCCACGGTAAGGTAAACGCGATCCGCAGCGCGGCCCCGGCCAGGAATGATATCCCCCACACCACGGTCAGCATGCGTTGGCCGCGACGGAACCCCTCGTACTGCGACAGGTCGTTCCACCTGGCAACGCGCTCCACAGAGCCGTCGGTGGCGAAGTTGCGTCCGAAGTAGAACATCAGCGGCCGGGTACCAGGAGTGACCCCAGCAAGACCAGCCCGAAGAGACCCGTCAGAGCGGAGCCCTAGAGCAGCAGCATCTTCGGCGTGTCGAACACAAGCGAGACGACCGTGCACGCCGCGAGCGTGATGAGCGTGATGAGGCTGAGCTCGTCAATGTGCTTGGTTCGCGAGTAACAGATGCCGATCTCCGCAACCGGCCACACCCCGCTGAGCAGCAGTGCGGACACTTCGCCCACCTCGTCTGCCAACACCGCGTAAGTCACGATCGGCAGCACGATGTTGAAAGTGGTGGTGAGGAACCAGTTCAGTCCAGCAGATGACTTCCCGGCCACGCCTACTCCGTAATGCTCCATGTCGCGCCGGACAAAAATAGCCCATTAAAGGGTAGTGGAGACCAGGACTACCGAAATGGATCGACTGCGCACGACGAAGGGCAGCAGAACCTGTCCGCACGGGCAGTCACCAACGCTCTGCCGGGAGACCCGGCGGAGCCTGCAGGCCAGCCGAGCCGGCTCCCTCTTGGTCGGACTGAGAGGAGCTACCCCGCATGAGTGCTGGGTAGCCGATCAAGACAGCAAGACCCGGAGATCCTGCCCGTGCGCCCACGCCACCCGATGAACAGTTCCGACGTGCGGCCGCCGAGGAGCAGACCAACCCGGCACCGAGTCCGTCGAGGCAACCCAAACCGTCCTTTCCGGCTGCGCCGCCACCAATCCCGCCGCGGGCCCGGTCCGGATACAGCGCGCCAACCAGCCGGCGCGTCGACCTCCTCGCCATCTGCGCATAACCCAGTCACGCCGAGGAGCCGCACCGGTTCACATGCCTGAATACCTGCGACAATTTCACCCTTATGGCCGACTACGCAGGCCTCTTGACATGACTGTTATCCACCTGATGACTCCTACTCCAATGAGGCGAACTGCAATCCTTTTGCTTGTCCCAGAGGATGAGAATCCTGATAAGGTTTCGCACCGGCAACGATCACCTCATCTCTGAAAGGGTTTCTCGTTGAAGTTTCAACACAGTAGGTCCTCATTTCGTTCCAGTCGCCTGAAACGCATGGGCGTGCTCAGCTCTGCAACGGCAGTACTCTTGGCGCTGCTCACACCCGGCATCGCCCATGCCGAGACTCTCGATCAGCGACAAGAAGACACTTCGCGAGGGACAGTTGTCGTCAACCAGACGGCCACTAACGCGCAAACCTTCACGTCAGCGATCTCCGGCACACTCAATCGAGTCGACCTCTACCTCCAAAATAACTCATCAACCCACGATGTAATCATGGAGCTCCACAATGTGACCACTGATGGTGCACCCGCCGACTTGTTGTCGACCTACACAGTGCCGATCGGGAACATCCCCGCTTTCCCCGGCGGATGGGTCCCCATCACCGTGAATCAGCCTGTCACGGCCATGGCTCAGTACGCCATCGTTCTCCGCGGACAGGACGCCGGATACGTGCAGTGGGACGGCGCGGATAACAACCCGTACCTCGGCGGCAACAACTGGTATCGCTCACCCACATGGACAAAGGACTTCTTTCTCGACTTGGGATTCAAGACCTACGCCACCGGAGTAGGTGCGCAGACAGACGTGTCCGTTAGCCTCAGCGCCACGACCAACGGGATCCTCTTTCCCACGGTGACCTTCACGGCCACCATGTCCAACACTGGACCTGACCTCGCGGCAAGGACCGTACTTTACCTGCGGCTGCCCGACGACGGGAGCGTCACCCAGGTCAAACTGAGCAATCCGGAATCGTGCACGTCCACCTCCGGATACATCCTCTGCGACGTCGGCGACATTGCTTCCCTCCAGAACAAGTCGGTGAGCTTCCAAGCCAAGATAACCAGCCCCGGAACGCATACCGTTAACGCGACCATCTACAGCCCGAACATCGAAGCGAACCCTGTGAACAACAAGAGCAGCGCCACCTGCTCCGCTGACACCACAACGGCCTTCGTGACCTGCTGATCCGCAGAACGGGGACAGCGGTTTCCGAGGAAGCCGGGGAGACGATCCTGCCCGATCCGCTCCCCGGCTTTCCCGCAAAGACGGTCGGACGCAGCCGACGTTCCTCACTCAGATGCAGATTACGATCTTTCCGCGTGTGCGTCCGCGCTCGGCCCGCGCATGGGCGTCGGCAATTCGCTCCAGGGGGAAGATCTCCTCGATGTGAGGGATGTAGCGGCCGTGCCGACCGAGATCCGCCGCCGCGACGAGGAGGCTCGAGTCGTTCTCCGCGTTGACCACGTGCGTGCCCAGTCGCTGCCCGTTGGCGTGGTCGGCGACGGTCGCGACACGCGCCGGGTCGCCCGTGATCACGACGAGGTCGCCCAGGGAGCCGGAAGCAGCGGTGTCCAGCGCGACGTCGACACCGTTCGGAACGAGAGTGGCGAGACGTTGCTCGAGGCCAGGGCCGTAAGTGGTGGGAATGGCGCCGAGCGACGAGAGGAACTCGTGATTGCGCTCACTCGCTGTCCCGACGACGGTGGCACCTTGAGCCACCGCGATCTCGACTGCCGCGCTGCCCACGCCCCCAGCGGCACCCTCGACCAGAAGGGTGCGGCCCGAGAGGGACCCGAGCGCGTTCAGCCCCCGCATCGCGGTCACGGACGCGAGGCCGGCGCCCGCAGCTTGCTCATCTTTCCACGTGGCGGGGGTGTGGGCCCAGGCCGAGAGGACAACCAGCTCTGCGGTCGCGCCGGTGACACCACACAGCCCGAACACGCGATCGCCGATATTCGCCCCCTGCACGCCGTCACCGATTTCGTCGACCACGCCGGCGGCATCACGCCCGGGAATCGCAGGCAGCGCCACGGGAAGCAGCCGCTGCAGGGCACCGGAGCGCAGTTTCCAGTCGATGGGGTTGACGCTGGTCGCAGCGACGCGGACCCGGATTTCACCGGGGCCGGGGTGCGGCTCGGAGGCCTCCTCGACCACCAGTTTCTCTGTTCCGCCGTATTCGTGAAAGCGGGCTGCACGCATAATGTTCCACCTTACCTTTTCCGATCGAAATAACGGGTGCTCAGCTGGGTCTCGGGTCGCGCATCGTGACGAGGGCCAGACCCACGGCCGCCAACCCCACACCTTGGATCAGCCACAGCGTTTGCGGCGACACCGCATCACCCAACGCGCCGAACGCCAGGAACGCCAGCGGAAAGCCGGCGCAGATGCTTGCTTGCAGGATGGCGAAAAAACGACCCTTGCGTCCGTCCGGTACGACGCGCTGGAACAACGCGACGAACTTGACGTTCGCCACCCCAAGGCACAGCCCGGCCAGCACCAACGCAGTCAGGCACACCACTTCCACGGGGACCAGCCCCGGCAGGCAGAGGCATCCGCCGAAGCCCGCGATGCAGGCCGCCGCGAACCTGGTGGTGCGTCCGGGAACCTTGATGTAGGCCGCGCAGACCGCACCGAGCAGCAGGCCGAGCCACAGGCCGGACTCCATCAGCGCCAACGTCTCCGCGCTGCCGTGCAGCACGACCTGGGTGTAGAGCGGCAGCACCAGCAGCGTCGGCGCGGAGAAGCAGTTGGCCACCGCGAAGCAGGCCAACAGCGGCCAAACCCCGGGTAGCGCGCGAAGGAACTGCCGTAGCCCCTCCGGCCGGTTTTCCGCGTCCGCCGACTTCTTCGGCGCGGGCGACGACCGGAATTTCGCCGCCGCCAGACAGAGCGCGGAGATCGCGTAGCTCGCCGCGTTGATCGCGACTGCGCCCGGAAAACCGACGGTGGCCAGCAGCAACGCGCCGAATGCGGCGCCGGCGAAGTTCGCCACCGACTGGGTCGACGATTCGAATCCGATCGCCCGCTCCACATCGGGCTCGGCGACCAGTTCCGGGGTCGCCTTGGTCAGGCATGGGTCGAAGAACGCCTGGCACGTCGCGACCACCAGGCCGACGACGTACACCGGCCAGACCGGGACGTGCCCGATCCAGGCGAGCCCGGCGACCACCGCGACGGCGAAACCGGCCACGATCTCGGCCCGCAGCATGACTGTCCGGCTGGGCACGGTGTCCAGCACCCGGCCGATCACTCGCACCAGCAGCAGCGCGGGCACCGCGACGAGCACCAGGAAGGCGCCGGCGGCGATGCCGCGCAGGTCGGGGGAAACCTCGCCCAGCAGCCACCAGAGCAGGCCGATCTGGTAGATCCGGGAGCCGCCCTGGCTGAGCACCTGACCGATCCAGACCAGTGCGAAATCCCGGTTGCGCAGCAGGAGCGGTCTCTGTGCCGGGGTGAGCGTGGCGGTCATGCGGCACGCTCACCCCGCAGCCGGACCAGTTTGCCAGTCCTCGGGTTGCACAGCTCGGCGTGCTCGGTCCATTGCACCGTGATCGGGTGCACGACCCCATCCTCCACCGCGTCGGCGATCCGCGGCTGAGCGTCCAGGATCCGCTCGACCACGAGTTCGGCGAACAGCTCGGGGGCTTCGACGACGCCGGCCAGCCGCAGCACCAGCTGATCCTTGCCGTCGTGACGGCACAGCATCACCTGAAGCCCCTCGATCTCGGCGGCCACGTCCACGGTGGACACGATGCCGCGCAGGTCGTGCAGGTAGAGGCTGACCGGACCGAACCGGGCGGCCTCCACGGACCGCCCGCGCAGGCGCAGCGTGCGGCTGTCGAAATCCTCCCATTCGGCGACGTCACCGACCGGGTAGCGAAGGATCGGCATCAACCGGCGCACCAGGTCGGTTACCACCACACGTCCGGGCACACCGGGCTCCTCGATCGGCACATAGGTGACCGGATCCAGGATCTCCACCAGCTTGCTGTCGGTGAACACCCGATGCAACCGGATGTCGGTGCCCTCGACCGGAGCGGCCAGGATGCCCGCGTCCACGCTCGCGTAACCGAGGGAACGCACCTCGGCTTCCGGAAACGCGCCGTTCAGCAGGATGTGCTGGTCGACGTGGCAAGCCTCGCCGCTGACCAGGATCACCCGGATGCCCCGAATCGGCCCGTGGGTGTCCAGCACGTACCGGGCCAACCGGCACAGCGTGGTCGGCGGTCCGGCCACCACAGTCGCCGCGCAGTCGAGAATGGTGCGGACAGCCGACTCGGGAGCGGCGTTGCCCACGATGGGCAGTTGCACCGTGGGAAGGTCGGCAACCTGCAAGGTGTTCAACGTGAAGATGAAGCTGGAGTACAGCTCGCCACCGTAGAACAGGTTGGCCACACGATCGCCGGCGCACAGGCCGGCGGCGACCAGTCCCCTGCCGAACGTGGCACACATCGTCCGCCATTCGGCGTCGCTGTAGCAGGAGATGCGTGGCGTGCTGGTGGTACCTCCGGTCTTGATCACGATGCCGTCGATCTGAGGACCGGTGAGCAACTGGTTGCCGACCACCCGGTCGGAGTTCCAGAACGCGGTGTGATCCAACATCGGCAGCTGCTCGACGCTGGTGATCCGCGCGGGAAGGCCCGCGTAGTGCCAGGCGTAGTAGGGCGAGTAGGTGCGCGCGAACGCAACGAGTTCGGACAGGCTCATCCGGCGTCCTTTCCGGTGCGCAGATCGACGACGGCGCGGAGTTTGCCGCTGCCTTCGGTGCGGGTGAACTCGCTGGCCGGCACGGCGTGCACGGCGAACTTCAGCAGCCGCTCGGCGCGGACCGCGCTGCGCAGTTCCGGGTACTCGGCGAGAAACGCCTTCTCCAGCGTCTCGGTCGACAGCGCCCGGTCCTTCTCGACGAGCACGGCGACCGTGTCGCCGCCCCGGTCAGCGTCCAGCACGACCTGAAGTTCGCCGGCGTAGTCCGCGCACTCCTCCGCGATAGTGACCAGCCGGCGGCAATTCAGGAAGTAGGTGCCGGCACGGAACACATCGCCGAACCGTCCCAGCAGTTCGAAGCGGGTGGTGCGTCGACCACACGGACAGTCGCCGGGAACCCAGCGGCCGAGGTCGCCGATCTCGTAGCGGTCCAGCCGTTGCCCGCGCCTTGTGTGCGACGTGAACACCAGCCGCCCCGTCTCGCCGCGCTCGACCGCCCGATCCTCGTCCATGGCCAGGATCTCGAGCGTCTGCGTTCCGGTGAACAGGTGATGGACCCGGTCCTCGGCGTGCCGGCATTGATAGCCGAGCGGCCCCGCGTCCACGCTGCCGTACACGGCCGACCGGATCACCTGTACGCCGAACTCTTCGGCAAGCCGGCGGCGCTGCCGCCGCGGGAAGTGCTCGCCGCTGAAGAAGATCTTGCGCACGCCCTGGTAGCCGCGCAGCACCTCCGCGCCCTCGGTGAAGATCCGCAGGAGGTAGTTCGGCATGCCGACCAGGGTGTCCACGCCGAGATCGACGATCTGCCGGGCGACCCCGGCGTGATCGTCCGGCGCGGCCATCGGATACTGCACCGCGCCCAACGTCTCCAGAGTGGAAAAGATACTGGTGAAGCCACCGTAGAGCTGGCCGGCGAACAACAGGTTCATCGCGCAGTCGGTGCGTGGGTCGAAACCGGCGGCCAGCAAGCCCTCGGCGCCGGCGCGCGTGTGCTCGTGGTAGTCCGCCCAGCTGAACATGGACAGCTTCGGTTCGCCGGAACTGCCACCGCTGCGGAAGAACACCTCGGCGCGGGACGAACCCTGTTGCAGTGCTTCGAAATCCGCCTTGCCGGTCACCCGGACCGCGGGCACGGCAAGCGGCTCGGCGCCGAGCAGATCGTCAAGACAGGCGTGGGTGGCGAAACGCTCGTCCAGCTGCACGTCCACGCGGCGGGCGTAGCGCGGCAATGCGTAGACACCGTCGTGGGGTTCCCCCGCGTAGCTGTCCAGCATCGCGCCGGGCACGGTCACCCGGTGCACCCCGGCGGTCAGCAGCAACCGGCTCAGTTCCGCGACTTCGGACTGGTCGGCGCCGAGTCCCACGGTCTGCAGGTACTGCCGCATCGGCCGCAGTGCGGTGATGATCTCGGTGCGCGGCAACGGCTTCACCCACACTGTCCGGTGAAGCGGCGAGGCGCACAGCCCGCCCCGGACGTCCGCGAGCACTCGCCAGCCGCCATCCAGCGCGGAATACACGCGGGTCAGGCCGAGGTACTCCTCGAGCTGGGCGACGAGCACGGTGCTGGTGATCTCGGCCCATTCCGCCTGGTTCGGCTCGCCGATCGGCGTGGCCGCCACCTTCTCGGCAAGGACCTCGCCGAACCGTTTGGCCAGGTCCGCCACGGCCTGCGGGTCGTCGGTGTCCAGATAGATCACCTGCGGGCTCGAACACGCCAGCTGGTCGAGCTGGCAGACGTCATGGGCCACCTTCGCCAGCACCTCGGGTCCGGTGCTCGTCAGGTAGGCGAAGGACAGCTTCGGCCCCCAGTCCACCAGCCGCGCTCCGGGGCGCAGCACCGCACGCACACTCTCGAGCGCCTCTTCGCCGCCCCAAGCCGCGACGGCGTCGGCATGTGCGCACATCGCGGCAAGCCAATCGCTCTGGGCGGCCGAGAAATTGAGGACGATCAACCGTCTGGTCAGCGCACCGGTCTGGTCCATCGCGGCGAGCAAAGCGAGCAGTTCCTGGGTGAACCCGCCATCGCCACTGCTCGCCTTGACAATGTTGACGTTGCCGGTGAGCAGGCCCTCCAAGGCGCTGAGCGCTCCGGCGGCAGGCGCGTTGCCCGGTGAGACGTGTGCCACCAGGCCGAGTGGAGCCCATGCCTCGAAGATCGCCTCGCGGAAGTCGAACCGGGCGAGCCGCTCGGGCAGCACGTTGCCGAGCTCGCGCACCAGCTTGCGCTCCAACGTTTCCCGGCGGAAGGCGCCGGCCAGTTCGCCGAGCACCTGCGCGGCCGTCTCCTGATCGAGCCCGGCGGCGCGCAACCGCGCGATCAGCCGTGGGCGAACGGGATGGTCTGCCTGGGCCAGCGCGGCACTGAGCCGTTCTCCGGCGGCCAGCACGGCCAGCGTGTTCATCGGCTCGGCGAGCACGCGCTGTACTCGCTGTTCGATGTCGCCCAGGCGGCCCAGCGCCGCCGCGTCGTCGATCAGTTCGCCCTGCCAGTAGTGCCGCATCGTCACGACCGTCCTTCGAGGAGTTCGGCGGCTGCGATGGCGCAGCTGCGGTTTCGGGTGGTCCCGGCCCTGCCGTGGACCACGAACCAGGGCGTGGGCAGGCCGCAGCCACACTCCTGCGGCGCGTGCAGTGAGGCGAGGTCGCCCATCAGCACGCTCTGCGCGGGAGCCGAAGTGATGTAGGGAGAGACGAACTGCAGGTAGCCGACCTCGCCCAGCGGCAGCGGCTCCAGGTTCCGCACCGACCGGATCAGCACCCGCGACCAGGTGGGCACGTGCAGGTGGTGCCGCGGGCACTCCATGTAGAGCACCGAGTGCTCGACCGCACCGTAGCCGTCCCTGATCCGTTCGTCCGGAATACCGAGCTGCTCGACGATCCGTGCATACAGCTCCTCCTTGCCGATCTGCTTGTCCGCGTTCCCCTTCCAGCCGCCGCCGAACGAGATCAGCGACCGCTCGTTCAGCTGCACCGGACCGATGCCGAGGTCACGCATGCGGTCCAGCGTGAAGGACAGGAACGCGGGGAACCCGAGGATGCGCACCGGCGCACCCTCCTCGGCGAACCGCAGCAACGCGCGCACGCACCCGAACACGTCGAACTCGTGTCCCGATCCGGTGTTGGGCAGGCCGTACTCGACCGAGCGCGCCGGGGCGAAGTCGCACAGATAGTCGTCGGTGAAGGACGTGCCCAGGTTCATGCCGGGGCGTGGTTGATAGCTGTAGAGCAGGTAGTTGACGGGCTCGGTGTCGATCCACCCGTAGTGCTGGAAGATCCGGGCCACCATGCGCTGCCCGTTGCGCAGCGTCCACTCGTCGAAGAACATCTGCGACTTCTGTCCGGTGGTACCCGAAGAAGTCGCGTGCAGAGCGATCTGTTCCTCGGTGACCGAGAGCACCTTGTGTTTCTTGAAGAAGTTGGCGTGCACGAGCGGCTGGTGCGCCAGGTCCGCGATGGACGCGAGTCGTCGGCGGTCCCAGAGCTGCGAGAAGAACGGGGATCGAGCCGCGTGCCAGGTGTTGGACTCGTTCATCGCGAGCACGAACAGCTCGTCGGCCTCCTCGTCCGCGCGATACGGGTCGGCGAGGTCCGCCAGCTGCTGCAACGCCGCCAGCTCGGCCGGATCGGGCACCGTGACCGGTTCAAGGTATTTGCTCACAGGGGAATCACCTGGGTGTCGAGTTGACGCCGTTCCTGCGGATCGCGGAAAAGGCAGAGCCAGTGGAGCGGATTGCCGAGCCGGCCGGGTAACCGGCTCGGGACGGTACGTGATCCAGCTCGCTGTCCGCAGCCGGGGGATCACCGTGACCGTGGCCGGGACGAGATGGCCGGGTAGCCGCTCCCGCAGGAACGAGAGGAGTTCCTCGGGCGCCGGAGCCTCCTCCGCCCCCGTGACGACGTACGCGACCAGGCTCTCCAACCCCAGCACGATGACGGCGTCCACGGCCGGATGGGTGGCGAGTACCGCTCGGATTTCACCGAGATCGACGTGAGATTCCCGGCTCGCGGTCGGCCCGTCCCCGCGGCCGCGAAGCTCCAGCACACTGTCGGCCCGGCGCCGGGCGATGTCTCCGGTGCGAAAGAACCGGCGGGACTTGCCGCCGATGGTGAGGACACCGAACCGGCGGTCGCTCTCCTCGGGGTCGTTCAGATAGCCGGGCGAGCCCCCTCCCCCGGCCACCCACAGCTCGCCTTCCTCGCCCGCGGGCGCCAGGCTGCCGTCTTCACGGCGAACGACGCACACAGTGTCGGGCAGCGGCCGGCCGATGGGCACCGCGCCGGAACCCGAAGGCGCCTCGGTGACGTCATGAGCCGCCGTGACTACGCCTCCCTCGGTGGAGCCGTAGAGGTTGACCAGGTGCTGCGGCCGCCCCCGGCTGAGCACCCGCCGCACCGCGTCCGCCCGCAACGGCTCGCCACCGACCAGCAAGTAGCGCAACCCGGCGAACATTTCCGGCCGTTCCGTGGACAACTCGTGGAACACGCGGGTCGGCAGGAACAAGACCGTGATCCGTTGCCAACGCAGCATCGCTCGGAGGGCCGGACCAGAGCACAGCACGTCCGAGGTGACCGGAACCAGGCAAGCACCGCTGAGCAGCGCCGGCCAGATCTCCAGCACCGAGGTTCCGCTGGACAGCGATGCCGCGTGAAGCACCCGATCGGTCGAGCGGATGTCGAGAAAGCCGTTGCCGAGGAACCCGCTGCCGAGGGACAACTGGATCAGCGTGCGGTGCGGCAGCGCCACTGCCTTCGGGCGACCGTCGCTGCCCGGCGTGAACATCACGGACGCCGGCCCGGCGGGTCGCGACGGCGCGGGACAACCGTCACCAGCCTCCTCACCGGCCGCCGGCAGATCCACGAAATCCACTGCCCCACCACCGACGGTGGTCACGCCGGGCAACCGTACGACCGCTCGTGCTCCGCTGTCCGCGATCAAGGTTGCCTGTTGTTCCAGGGACAACGCCGGATCCAGCGGCACATACCCGAGACCGGCCCGGATTGCGCCGAGCATCGCGACGCAGGCGTCCGGCCCGTGCCGTCCCGCGACGCCGACCAACGCACCCGCGGGAAGTCCGAGCCGACGCAGACCACGACCGACCTGCTCGGCCAGCGCGCCGAGCTCCTCGTAGCGGTAGCTCCGGTCCGATCCGTCGATGGCCTGCCGCCCCGCATGCCGGCGGACCGACGCCGCGAACAACGTGTCCAGGCCGAGCGCGTATCGGTCCTCCGGCATGGCCCGCCCATCGCGGTCCTCCGGTTGCGCAACCACCATTCCTCCGCTCAGTACCCGTTCATGCGACGACCCGCCGCCGGAATTTCGTCCGGCGGCGGGTCCGTGGTGTGCTTCACTCAGAACTGGAAAACCGTGCCGGTGTTCGCGGAAAGCCAGCACGAATTCAGGAAGCTGTGCCGGTAGCTGACGGCGTTGCCACGCCAGATGCCCTGCGCCTCCACCCGGACGGGGTGGAACTCGCCGTTCTGCTCCTTGCACTTGTCAGCGCCGTCCTTGGCGCTGAGGCGATCGAAGTCCGCCTCGACCTTGGCCAGCTCCGCGCACGCCTGGACGGCGTTCGGGTGCGTACCGCCCTCCGGGTCGCACGTCAGCGTCTGGCTGATGGCGGTGCCGTGCTCGTAGGTCTTGGTCAGCGTGAGCGACGCGCCGACCGTGCCCACGGGTTCCGCCTGCGCGGCGACCGGCGCACCGACGGCGATACCGGCCGCCGCCACCGAGGCGAGCATGACTGTGATCTTTCGCATTACGCTCCGTTCACTTCACGAGACAAGCCGGACACTTCCGGCCGGAATCGATCCTGTCGACCGATCGTGTGTCACCCCATCGTCTGATCGGACGATCCGGGGGAGGTTGCACGGCTCCGGCCGACTGTCGGATAGTTCCCGCCATGTTTCGTGGGCCCGGGCTCGACCACCGCACTTACGGGCATGTCGAGTGCAGGTGGCGACGAGGTACGAATGCCCTCGAGCCTGTGCCCGGCGTGCAGTCGGCCGGGGCGCTGGGCGGCTAGCCTTGCCGGGTCGGATCTTGGGTTGCCTCGGGAGAGTTCATGGCCACCGTCGAGGATGGGATACGGACCTGGATCAGCAGGCCGCTGCTGAATCTGCGGCAGCGGCGGCGCGCCGAGCGGGACACGCCCTGGGAAGCGCACTTCGAAGAATTCGTTGGTGAGCTGGGCGTCCATGACGCAGCTCAGCACCCAGTCACCCGGTCCATGAGAGCCCGGCTCGACGCGCTGCCGAATGTCGACGCCCGCGACGACCTCATCGAGAGCGACGAGTTCGAACGGATCGCATACGATCTCAGGGGCCGCGAGGCCGGCGGCAGCTTCGACACGCCGCCCGCGGACCCTGACTGGTACGCCTTCTGCGTCGAAACCTTGCCCGGCTGGAACGGCGAAGAAGACTCCTGGCCCAGCTTCTCCCAGGGGTTCTTGAACCAGGCGCGGCCAAGAGCGTTCGCAGCGGCGACGGCGTTCATCCAACGCGTCTCGGCCATGTCGCCTGCCGGCCGTCGCAGGTACGTCTTCGCCTACCTGAACGCCATACCCGCGCCGGACTTCCTCACCTACAACCACGTGCCCGACGTACCAGTCGTCCCCAGGTACGACATAGACGGCTGGTACGACTTCTGCGTCTCGAATCTGCCCCGCTGGAACGGCGACAACGCATCCTGGCCCGAGTTCACCCGCTCGTTCTTGACCGAGGCCCTGACCAGGGGATTCAACGTCGCCGCTGCGGCCTTCCTCAACGACGCCTCGACGAAACCGGCCGACGGACGCCGCACCTACTTCGCCCAGTGCATCGAAGCCATCCAGACGACGAGAGACTTCACGGCCCGATCCCTGTCCGGTGCGTTCCCCGGGCCTGAGCCCGACGAACGTCACAAGGACGAGTGAAAATAGCCACACTCAGACCCGCCGCCGGAATTTCCAGCGACGGGTCCTCGGCGTGTTCTCTCGTCAGAACTGGAAAATCGAGCCGGTCGTCGCGGAAAGCCAGCACGAATTCGGGAAACTGGCCCGATAGTCGACCGGCTCGTGGCCCCAGATGCCATGCGCTGTCACTTCGACGGGCAGGTACTCGTTGTACGGCCCCTTGCACTGGTCGGCGCCCTCTTTGGAGCCGAGGCTGTCGAAATCCGCCTCGACCCTGGCCAGTTCCTCGCACGCCCGGGCGGCATTCGGGTGCGTACCGCCGGTCGGGCTGCAGGTCAGGGTCTCACTGACGGTCCTACCCGGGACTGGGCCGTATTCGTAGGTCTTGGTCAGCATGAGCGACGCACCGACCGTACCCGCCGGTGCCGCCTGCGCGGCAGCCGGCACCACGAGCGAAATACCGGCGGTCGCCGCCAGCGCCAGCATGACTGTGATTTTTCGCATTTCGCTCCATTGCTTGCTTTACCGGATCAGCCGGACACCCCGGCCGGAATCAAGCATTCCGGCCGGCGGTTTTGGCTGCATCGCCCGATCGGACGACCCACGGGACGTCGCGCAGTCCCTGTGGACGATCAGAAAGTTCCCGGTCGGTTTCACGGTTCTTCCGCATCACGGCAAAGCACGCCGGAGATTACCGGGATTGCGCCCCCTTCCCCAAGCTCGGCCGCACCCGGGGAGTGGTCCCGAGCTTGCCGTATCAGGCGGCGGCGCGGACCGTCTTGAGCTTGACGGAAGCAATGCTCGACGGTGTTGCGGTCCTCGTAGCACTCGGCGATCGGCTCTGCGGCCTTCCTCGCCTGGCATAACCGCGATGATCTCGCGTCAGCGCAGGCAAGCCTCGATCGCCTTTGGCGGACCAAGCCCTTGTTCACCATCACCTGGGCCGGCAGGACGCGGGACCGGCTCAGGTCACGACGCCGAATCACCATGCTGCCCCGGACCGGCCAGCCGGGCAATCGGCATTCGCTCCCCGCTCCCTGCGTCAGCCACGGCGACCCCGTCGGCATGCCACCAGGCGCAGGCCGCATTAGCACCTCGTTGAGCACGACCCGTGATCAACCCGCCGCCTACGAGCTCGCCGCTCAGCGCGTGATCGTGGTCAGCACTGGCCGGTCGTCGCCTCGACCGGCAGCGGTGGTGTCGCCACTATCGGACAACTCGTGTCGTCAGGAAAGGGCCTCGCCGTTGCTGCTCGAGCCGAACGACGAGGCCCAGCCCATCGAAGCCGGTGGCTCGGGGTGTCGAGTACGCCGTACACGATGACGTTGCCGAGGTAGCTGTGCTTCGCCGCATGATTCCCGGCGACACTCCCCGGCCCATCAAGGAGAGTCGGGCGCGCCGCCGTTACCGTCGCCTGAACACGGCGTGTCGCCACCCACCGACCGGAGTCCGACGAGCCGGTCGCTCACGAGATTTGCCCTGTCGGCTGCCTTTTCACCCTCGAGTCGTTCCTTTCGGGCCCTGAATTTCGCCAAGACCTCCACCGGCATCCGACCGATGGCTACCACACTGATGCCGTTTTGGAGCGCCCAGTCCCGCGCCTCCCCGACCTCCCCGTTGCGCCGCCGCGGCGCAGCTCCGGTGCCTCGCGACTTCGACTTGCCGATCCGCCGTCCAGCTGAGACGTAGCGGGCCAGTTCGCGTCGCAACTCCGCCGCCCGCTTGTCGGACAGGTCGATGGTGTATTCAATGCCGTCCAGGCCGAACCGAACCGGCGTCGCCCCCGGTGTTCCGTCGATATCGCACAACACTTCAACGGCCACACGCCGTGCCATGGAATCAATCCTTCTCTGGTAGCCGATTCCTCGTCGCGTCGGCCAGTCCGACAACGGGGTCCCTCTCCGCGCTGGCGACAGCACAGGCAAGTTCACCCATAGCCTCCAGTTTACGATACAACTCTGCGACAATTGACTCGATTTCACTCAACCGCGGAATGTAACCCCTTTCTCGACATTTTACGACCTGGCAGATTTCCGTCGCGACCGTGCGGCGGACAGCTCGACCTCGACGAGCGAGACGCAAAGTTGGCGACCTCCCACCGGACACTCGCGACGCCGACCACGAGGAGACACATCCACCGATTGCTCAATAAGCGTTCGCGCACAGCTGACACAGGGATCGCGATTCGCCGCTTACCGCCAGAAGTACAGCCACCGAATGAGCAGTCAACCCGCCTTGAAGCAAGCTGGGCCATTCGCCCAGCACCTTGCGCTGGCCACTGATCTCCGTGTTTTCTCCGCGCGATCATTGTCGGAACACTCTCCAGAGTTCGATGCCGCGACCCGTGGCGGCTGCGCCACCGCTTTGCTTTGCAGCTTCAAGGAGCCGTAGCATGACAAGGACGCCCAACCACGGCAATACGCGCCCGACGGGCACCGCAGGCAAGCCGGACACCCGCCTGGGTGATGACCAGCAGCGAGCAGGTAGCTCGCAGATGCGCGGTTCGACCAGGTCAACGGCTTCCCGCGGGCGGCATCGGGCCTGCACCGCGTCATGACCATCCCGAACAACACCCGAAACCCGGGCACGAAAGTCTGCCTGCCGACGAGCCATCGTCTGCTCGCCGGCACGGCGCAGTCTGCCCGCAGGTGACCGCCAAGCGCGCCCGCCTGACTGTTCAAGGACTGTTCCAAGGTCTTGGAACAGTCCCCTAAGTAGTGCGACTCCTGCGACTGCGCCCTTCCAGCCTCGGGACTGGCGACGGCACGCCTGCGATGATGGTTCTCTTCGGCGCGTCGTTTGAGCTGGTCAGCGGCCTTCGGGTGACGATTTCGGTGTTGATCACCGTGGTCGCTGCCGGAGGCGTGGATGCGCACTCTGGAGGAAGACGTGGAGGCGTAGGCGCTCCGTGCTCAAGACTGGTCGGCCTCGGCGATCGCGCGACATCTCGGGTGCGACCGCAAGACGATCCACCGCTGTCCGGCCGGCGACGTGGTTCCGGGCAGGCCTCGGCCGGCGGGGCCGGATCCGTTCGAACCGTACCTCGGCTACTTCCGCGCCCGGATGGCCGACGACCCGCACTTGTGGGCGGCGACGCTGCCGGACGAGGTCGCCGAGCACATTGACGTCCGGTCTGTCGGCGCTGACCGGATGTCCTTGGCACCATTCCCAGGGGGTGACCTGCACCGGCGACCCAGGTTCTCTGGTCATCAGCGGCCACGCCGGTCAGTTCGAGTTGCCAGATCGTTTCGCCGGATTCGGTGATGCTGGGATCGGAGCGGACGGTGAAGGCGGTGCGGTCGAGTGTTCCGGGCGACTGTGAAGTGTTCCTCGGCAGGTCGGACACTGGGAAATGCTCGCGGGTCGTTCGGGTTGTAGCAGACGAAAGCGTTTGATGGGTAGGCCCACGCCGCAAGGCAGGCCCCGTGGAAGTAGTGCGGGCAGCGCCCTGCCGGCTGCGCGACCTCGTCGACAGTGAAGGCTTCCCGGCAGATGGTGCACGTGTCGACCTCGGCTTGACCGGCAGTCTTGATGGCGCCGCTGGCGGTGAGGGTCACGCCGACGCCGGGGGGCAGAGCGCCATATGCGGGTGCTCGTCCAAACGGGTAAGTCGGCGCTTCTCGCTCCGGTTGGTTTATCCGAGTTTTCTGCGCCGGTTGATTTGCCGGATTAGCGAGCATCTCGACCTCCTGGCTGATCCAGTCCAAGCCCGCTGCATTGGGGCCTGCGGGCCTGACGTCGCCGCGGAGGTACCACTACACGTGGGCAGTCTCGGCCATTGCACTCCACCATCCCGCTCCCTTCTGCCAGAGGGTCGCTGGGTTGAAACGTCGGGCGTCGGCCGCGACCCCGACGAGATCGGCGATGGCTGTCATGCGCTGGTCCTCCGACTCGTACTCCGTCAAGTAGTCGACCAACGCTGTCACTCCATAACGACCGTCACGGCTACGTCGAGTTTGCTCCAGCGAGGTCGCGGACTTTGCGCCAGAGCCATGGATATCCCGACCCCACCAGCGCCGGCGCGGTCGCGATCCGGCTCGGTCTCGTCGGCGTCCGCCACCTCGGCGACGCCGCCGAGCAGATCATCACCGAACGCCACGCCCGCGCCCCCTACACCGGGATCGGAAACCTCACCGACCGTGTCCAGCGCACCCGCGCCACCGCCGAAGCCCTCGCCACGGCCGGCGCGTTCACCGGGTTCGGGGGCGAGCGCCACCAGGACGTCTGGGCCGCCGGCGCCGCCGCGACCACCCGGCCCGGCCTCGTCCCCGGGCTGGACGCCCCGGCACGTCCCGGGATGACGCGGTTCGAGGTCACCCCGCCCACTTGTGGCCACCGGTGTCTCCCCCGACGCCCACCCCGTGCAATACCTGCGGCAACTGCTCGACGCGCGCGGCGTGATCACCACCGCCGCCCTCGCCCAGGTCGAGGACGGAACACGGGTGTGGGTCGGCGGCGCTGTCGCGACCGCAGGCGAGAGCACCTACCTCAACCTCGAGGACGAAACCGGCATGGCCAACGTCCCGGTGTCGCCGGGGTCGTGGCAGCGCAACCGGGTCGTCGCCCGCGCCAGCACCGCGCTGCTCATCCGCGGCCGGGTCCAGGCCGCCGAGGGCGCGGCCACCCTCATCGCCGACCGGATCGACGCGCGCGACCTGTCGATGGCGACCGCGCCCTCGCGTGACTTCCGGCGACCGCCCGGGCCAGCCCGCCGTCGGCTGCAGGGTCTAAAATCGACTTCATTTTCTCGCTGGACGCTTCGTCTCCGTTTCATTTGTGCGGCGGAGATGAGACTGGCCATCTGGGTGGTTGTCGTGGACACGCCGGAGTAGACCAGTTTCGACACGCCTGACCGGCAACAGGGTCACGCGCGGTGAGACCGTACAAGATCATGTCGATGAAGGACGCGTCAGCCTCACTTTAGAGGCGGTTGCGCCTAGCGCGACCTTCGCAGTTCGAGATGGACGCGCTTGGCGTGCGGGTCGTACCGCTTGCGGTCGGAGAAATGATCCCGGATCTCTTTCTGGCGTTCCGCAGGCAGCGTGCGCACGATCGACACGACCGCGGCCGGTTCGAGCCGAGTAAGGATATCCGCGACTAGGCCGGTGTATCCGATCTCCTCCAGGAAGGCGACGGCGGTCGCGGGTTTCAATTCCCGCGTTACCGGGCCCTGCCACCAACTGCTGCCGGTGCTGGTGTCACTCATTACTGCAATAGCCCGCTGCCGTGTCATAGCCAGCAGGATCGCCGCAGTTCTTCCTGGCGCCCGGCATTCGTTGAGAATCTTGGCAGCCTCCGCAGTCGCCACCCGGTCAAGCAGTTGCGCGGCGAAGTCAGTTGGCAGGCAGGCGACCACGATCGCCGCAGGCCGCCGCCCGTCCCGGTGCCAGGCAATCGCCTCCAGCGCCCGTGCAGCCTGATCGATGCCCATGGTCTGCAGTTCTACCGCGGCGTTCTCAGGGGACGACCTCATCCGGTCCGTCAGCGGCGGGGCCGGGGGCGGGGGCGGGGGCGGCGTTGCAGGCCGCGGCTGGATCCAGACGTTGCCATGGATCTGTTCGACGATCACGGAACTGTCGTAGGCGGCCCTGCCGTTGTTGTCCCGGATGCTCCGTTCGCCGGTCGTGCGAGTCACGTGGATCTGGTTGACGACGCTGTGCAGCTCGGCGGCGAACCGCCGGTCCTCTTCGATGGCAGCTTTGAGGGCGAGCCGGACCCGTTCCTCGGTCAGCGGAGACACCTCGCCACGTTCGGCAGCCTCCAACTGGAACCGCTGGTAAGCGGTGTCGCCGCCGAGCTTGGCGGTGATCGCCTCCTGCAGTCGTTGCTTCACCACGTCGATGCCATGGTCGAATAGACCGTCCGCGGCACCGCCGATCCGGCGCACCTTCCTGGTCGCCCACGCAATCAGGAACCCCATCACGACTTCGACCATGACCCGCCCCTTCGTGGTCCCCCCCCACTCCAGGCTACGCGCGGTAACGTCTCGGCTCCAGCTGGGTGGGAAGCTGACGCAAAGCAAGCGCAGAGCCTGCGGGTGGTCGTGAGTTAGCAGGCCAGACGACGCGGTGGTCACCCGCGCCGTCGCGACATTCTGCTTCGATCTTCCGTCCGCGGAGGTTCCGCGGTGACGCGCATTCGACGACACCCCGCTGCACCGTGTCGCCGGCACGAGCGTGTGCGCCGAACCTCACCTGGTAGTTGACCTGCCGGGTGATAGGTGCGGCTCGCAGTAGCTTGTTCTTCTTCGCCGTGACTTCGGCCATCCTGGGCTGCAGCCGGGAGAGGAACGCCTGGCCCAGCGGCTCCGGGGCGGCACGCTCCTCGTGGCGAGCCGTGACTCCCCCTCCACGCCAGCGCGGTCACGGATCTGCGTAGCCGCGAGCCCCCTTGAACATCCGGCGATCGGCATCACCTGGGACACCATCGTCGTCGTCATCTTCGCGTCAGCCTCGCCTGGCTGCATCGCCGGTCCGAGGTGTTCCCGACCGGGCAGCCGAGGAAATGCCGCAAGTTTGATCCCGATCACGATGGCATCGCCGTGAGACAATCAGGAAAGACCAGGTCACACAAGATCGATACGTCACGCGCGGTGAGGACCTACACGTCGACGTAGGGTCTCACGCCCGATGCCGTAATCTCACCAGCGATGTCATTCGGATGTCGTATACGACAAGATCGTGAGATTCGTCCCGCCTCAATTTGATGTTCGGCCATGTGCGGTGCCGTTGGCGGCGGACTGTGACTACCTGCAAGGTACCGTCGAACTGATCGCGTCCTGATTTTAGCCTTGGGGACACTCGATGTCCCCAAGGCCACCTTCGCGACGCGCTTCTACCGCTCAGTTTCAAGGCAGTATTGCGTCGCGTACTCGGCGCAGTTCCTTGCCCGGCTCAACGCCGAGGTCGCGCACAAGGCGAGTGCTTATTTCTTGGTACACTTTCAGTCCATCAGCCCGTCGGTCGCTGGCATGCAAGGCCCGTATCAGCAGCGCAGCAATCGGTTCGCTGTGCGGATGTTCCTTGGCGAGAGCCAGCAGCTCGGCCACTGCTTTGTCATGGTGGCCCAGCCGTAGCTGCCATTCCAGTTTGCGCACCGACAAGGTCATTCTGCGCTCTTCGAGTCGCAGTCGTTGTCCGTCTGCGAATGGCCCTGTAAGCCCCGCCAACGGCGTGCCCTCGAACAACTCAAGGGCACGCGAGCTGAGTGCGACCGCCGCGGCGATGTCGCCTGCTTGCTCGGCCCCGTCCGCCTCGTCGGCCAGTTCGTCCAATCGCGCCGCGTCCACCCAGACGCCACTGCTGGCGAAGCGGTACCCGCTCCGGTCCCGCACGATCACCGTCGCGACCTGGAGGCACTTGCGCAGCCGGTGCACGTACACCGGCACGACCCGGCCGCCAGTGCCCGGCGGTTCCAGCCCCCACACGTCGTTGACCAGTTCATCCGCACTGACCGCCGTGTCCGGTCGCAGCACCAGAGCGGCCAGCAACGCCTGCTGCCGGATCGGCCCGAGATCCAACCCGATCCCGCTTCTCCGTGCTCGCACCGGACCGAGCAGCGTAAGGCGAAGCTCTGAGCTGGTATCCGGGCGTGCGGTGGACTTCGCCGGACTGCGTGCCGGCTGCTGACGCGTGGCTTCGACCGCGGTTTCGGCGTTGATGCCGTGGTCGAACGCGTAGACGATGGCGTCGGCCCGGTTCCGCAGGTCGAGTTTGGTGAAGATCCGGCTGAGGTGGCTGTTCACCGTGACCTCGGAGATCGCCAGTGCATCCGCGATCTCGGCGTCGGTTTCGCCGCGGCCGAGGGCGCGCAGCACCTCTAGCTCACTGGCCGTCAGTATCGCCCAAGCCGGTTGCGGCCTGGATGCGGCCAAGGCGCCAGCGTGCCCGTAGGAGGCCGGCTGTCCCGTGCTGGATGCGAACTCGGACGGGACAGTTGATGCCGCCCGGTAGGCAGCCAGTACCCGCTTGGTCACCGCGGCATCGAGCCACGCCTCGCCACCGGCGACCACCCGCACGGCGCGGACAAAATCCCGGACCGGTGAGTCTTTGAGGACGTAGCCCACCGCGCCCGCACGTAGCGCACCGGCCAACAGTTCATCGTCGTCGAACGTGGTCAGTGCCAGTACCGGCACGTCGCTGCCGGACTGCCGCAGCCGTCGAGTCGCCTCGATCCCGTCGACGTCCTTCATCCGCAGGTCCATCACGATCACGTCGATCCCGCCCGCGGCGAGCGCGGCGGGAACCTCGGCACCGTCGGCACACTCACCGGCGATGACGAACCCTTCATCACGTCGGAGAACGCGTCGCAGCCCGTTGCGGACGAACTCCTGGTCGTCGACAAGCAGGACACGGATGCCACCCGCCGGCTCCGGCGTCTCTGCCGGCTGAACGCTGCCCAGATCTGCCGAGGCCCGCGGTTCCGCGTGGTCGCCGCCACGTCCCTCCGTGGCTTGCCGCACGGACAACGTTTCAGGTGCGGCGAAACCGGCACCAATGAGTACGTCCGGCGAGACCCCGAGGACACCGGACAACGTGGCCAGCTCGTCAACAGTGATCGACTTCCTGACACCGGACTCGATCTTCGCGATCGTGCCTCTCGTCAACGAACTCGAACCGGCCCGAGCACATTCATCGGCCAGCCGCTGAGCTGACCACCTTCGTTCGCTGCGCAAGCTTTTGACGCGGTCGGCGACCTGCGTCGTGACAGACACCTGGCCGCCGTACTCTCCGTGCTCCATATGCCTATCCTGATCACTTGCTCTGCTCGGACGAAATACGTCCCAGACCGGAGTGATGATCTACTACGCCGTTGGTCGACGGGCCGTCGGACTCGTTTCGGATCTGGTTGAGGCGCGGGCGAGCAGGCAGCCGGTCTCCCAGTTCCGCCATGTGGGTGCTCGCGACGTCTACCAGCAGTGTGCGGATGTCCTCGTTTCCCGGATCTCCCAAGGCCTTCCTGACGATGTCTTCATGCAGACTGGTGAACCGCCACCGCAAGCGCCACCGGCAAAACCACTCGAGCCCGATCCAGGACTGCGCGACCACGAATACCAGTACCGCCAGCACGGCGTCCCCGTGAGTGGCAGCGACAACCGTTCCAGCGGCCATCCCGGTGCAGGAGGAGGCCGCTGCACCCACAGCCCGAACGGAGTACCGACCGTTGGCAGTCCATCGTTCGCGTGAAGAAGGCACCGGCCGCCTCCCCTCGGTCACGCGGCCCACCCATTACATCTTGATGACCAAGTTTGCTCCTTCGCGGAGCAGATGGCAAGGGTGGGCTCCTCACGCTGACCGACGACGCAGGCCTCTGCCGCGCTGGCCAGGTCACCTCCCATGGCGTCGCCCGCAGCTATCGTCGCTCTCGGCGCAGATTGCGCTCTAAAGTGTCGGTTCAGGCTGAAGACTGGTTCTGGCACGCTTTCCGTGATGGACCCCGATATCTGGCCCCTCGGCGTGCGGTCGATCATGCTGTGGGTGCGCTGATCTTGATCTGGTTCGGACTCTGTGGCCGCATCGGGCTTCGCTGCAGGTGAAAGAGGTGTCGACTACGGGCGAGGTCATGCGGATCGTCGCCGAGACTGTCACGCCAACGTCCGCGGTTACACTGTGTGTTCGGTACGGATGTATGGCCCGAAACAAGGTGCCTCGTGAGCGATGACCGCACCGTACGGATCTGGGACACTGCCACCGACGCAGAGACTCGCCTCCGCCGACCTGGATCGAACGGCGTGCATCCCGATCTAAACCGAGGCGAAAACGCTGATTGCCATGGACGCTTACCTCCCGCCATTGGACTCCGCGCGGGTCTGCTCCACTGAACCTTTCCCACGCCGTCGATCGAATATCTGATCGACCCAACGCGCTCCCTACGCTCTGATCCATCCAGCGGACAATAATCACGATTTCGGCGCATGCCGCATAGCGCGGGCTCCGAAGGTCATCAGCGAGCGACCGCAGCCTCGCCTCCCGCGCCCCACCGCTGGCGGTGTTCCGTCCGGAGCGCGCGGCGAATACGGGGACCTCCTGCCGGTCCGCCCGATCGATTCCGGCACGGGTGTTCCGGCGCAGTGTTTGCGCGGGGAATACCTGGCCCGCTACGGCATGACCCGCACCTACAGCCACCGCTACCGGCTGCACGGCGCGCTCTGCGAAACCTGCCGACGGGGCGAAGCCTGCGACCCCAACGAGCGGCACCTCGCCGAATGGGCCCCGCTCGATGTCACCGTCGGGCACCAGCCGGCAGCCGCACCGCAGCAGGGACTCGTGCTCGTCGCCCCTCCCGCCGCGGCCGGGGAGCCCGAGCGCCGTCGAGCTGCAGCTCGACGGCGCTGTCGTCGGTACCGCGACCGTCAACTTCTGCGCGGCATGCCGGACCACGACACTCGACTACGTCCACGTCGTCTCCGCAGCCCGCAGGGACACGCCTGACTACGGGTGGATGGCACCGCTACCCAACGGCGTCGTCGCGCAGGCCTTCCACACTCGCTGACCGTTCCGCGGGCAGCTGGCTGGAGCATTACCTGTCAAGGCCCACGCGTCCGCTCATGCCGACGTGCGGACGGCGCGCCTTTGGCCGCCGGGCTGTTGCGGAGCCTCCTGGACGGCGACGCACGTCACTGCCGGCGGTTAGCCGCGCACGTGCAGGCCGAAACCCGTGCGACCCGCAGGCTCCAGACCGTTCTTCAGATGCAGTGAGGGAATCTCGTAGTCCCCGAAGTTCTGCCGCCGGAACGCTATCGGCTCGGTCGACTCCAGGGTGAGCAGGCGATGCTCCCACGCCTTGGCGACGTCCGGGTAGTCCTCGCCGGTCATCCGGTCGGTCCCGTACAGCACGAACGGCGGCAGCACCTCGATGCCCGGGTAGTAGAGGATACCGTGGTGGATCGGGAACAGCAGGTCGTCGATCGGGCCGTTGATCCCACGAGCGGCGTAATGCGACTCCGGACCGCCGGCGGTCACCGACAGCAGAGCCTTCCTGCCCGCGAGGGTGCCTTCGCCGAAGCGCTCCCCGTACTTGGTGTCGCTGTGCTCGCCGACGCCGTACGCGAAGTGGTAGGTGAACACCCGGTCCACCCACCCTTTGAGGATCGCGGGCATCGCGTACCACCACAAGGGGAACTGGAAGATGATCGTGTCAGCCCACAACAGCTTCTCCTGCTCGGCGAGGACATCCGGGGTGAGGGTTCCGGTGTCGAAGGCACGGCCCGAGTCCAGCGCGACCTTCAGCGGACTCGAGGCACTGGCGCCGTAATCATCGGCGTCCACGACCGCCTTCCAGTTCATCGCGTACAGATCGCTCACCCGTACCTCGTGCCCGGAAGCCTCCAATGTGGACACCGCGAGGTCCTTCAGTGAGCTGTTGAGCGACTTCGGCTCCGGGTGGGCGTAGACGACGAGCGCCTTCATGAGAACTCCTTCGGATCGGGTGCCTCGATCCTCGGTGCCGCGTCGCCCGGCGTTCAGGGGCTCCTCGTCCATCGGACGGAACTTCCTGGTAACGGCAGGACCACCTTCCCGGGTGCCGCCGAGGCCATACTGGGGACATGGACGATCTCGCGGGCTTCCTGCGGACCCGGCGTTCCCGGGTGGACCCGGCCGCCGCCGGCATCGCCGCCGACAGCCGCCGCCGGGTGGAAGGGCTGCGCCGCGAAGAGGTCGCGCATCTGTCGGGAGTCAGCGTCGACTACTACATACGCTTGGAGCAGAGCCGCGCGACCCAGCCCTCCGATCAGGTTCTCGACGCACTCGCCCGCGTCCTCGGCCTCGACGAGACCGAACGCAGGCACCTCTACCGGCTCGCGCGGCAGCGCCGCCGCCGCGCGAAGGTGCCTGGAGGGCGGATCCGACCGGAGTTGCTGCGCGTCCTCGACCTGGTCGCCGACGCACCCGCAATGATCATGGACCACCGATTGGACGTGCTCGCCGGGAACCGCCTCGCCGGCCTCCTCTACGGCCGGCCGATGCCCGGCCTGAACACCGCCCGGCACCTGTTCCTCGATGAGACCGAGCGCGGTCTCTACGCGGACTGGGGCACCTGCACCCTCGACGTCGTCGGGCACCTGCGCCTGGCCGCCGGAAAGTACCCCGAGGACCCCCGCCTGGCTTCGCTCATCGGCGAGTTGGCGATGGGCAGCGAGCGCTTCCGCTGTCTGTGGGCCCGCGCGGACGTCCGCGCCCGCACTCATGGACGCAAGGCGTACCGGCACCCGCTGGTCGGGCTGCTGGAGCTGCACCAGGAGAACTTCACGTTGCCCGATGAATCGGGCATGGAGCTGCTGGTGCTGTCCGCGGTCCCCGGCAGCGCCACCGCGGACGGGTTGCGCTTGCTCGCGGGCCTGGGCGCGGACAGCGGTGACGCACTTCCCTCAGGGAGCCCTCAACTCCGCGGGTAACCCAACGACGCCCACCCGCCACGTCGGCCGGCTCCACCGTGACCACGCAGGGCCGGGTGCGACGGGCGTCGACGTCGGAGTGCACCCACGCCACCGCTGACCAGGGTTAAGCTGCGCACCTCAGCCGGGCAATTTCCGCTGGCTTGCCACCGTCAATCGAGTTGCGCGCTGATTGGAGATGTCCTGTCACCCGCCCCAATATGCTAACCAGGCCTCCAGCGCCGGTCCGGGTGGGTTGAGCCGACGTGCCCGGGCGGCGTTCCCGGCGTCGCCGGGAACGACCTCGGCCAGGACAAGCACATTCGAGCGAGCCTCACCTGCGCCGAACAGTCCTTCGGAGTCGAGCGTGCGCAGGGCAGTCTCCATTACGCGTAGCCGTAGATCGAATTCCGCATCGGACGCGTCGCCGACAAGGTCGAACACCTCCGGCCGAGCAGCGAACAGCCGCCGCACTGGCGCCAGATACTCTTCTCCGACGATTGAAAACGGCGAATCGGGATAGGAGTAACGGACGTCGTCGGGGCTCGAGCGCTCCGCCAGCGCCTCCTGCGACCAAGCCGACAGCGCTGGACCGAACGCCTCCCCGGGCGTGGTCAGCGTGATGTAGTAGAACGTCTGGCCGGGGTTGTCGAGGAACAACTCCGCAACGGAAGCACGGACTGCCTTGGTGAGGGCATCGACCAGATCCTCCTCAGAAGGGATCATGGAAGGTATCCAACCATGCGTCATCGCCCGTCACCACCGACGCGAGGATCTGGTCGGCGGTTTTGGCCCAGACGAACGGTTTGGGGTCGTCGTTCCAGGCGCCGATCCAGGCCTCGACGTCGGCTTCGAGTTCGGTGACGCTGCGGTGGGCTGATCGGCGGCGCTTGCGGTTGGTCAGCTCGGCGAACCAGCGCTCGACCAGGTTGAGCCAGGAGGCGCTGGTCGGGGTGAAGTGCGCGTGGAAGCGTGGATGCTGCAGCAGCCAGTTCTTGATCGCCGGGGTCTTGTGGGTGGCGTAGTTATCGCGGACCAGGTGCAGCTCGAGAGCACCCGGGGTGGCGGCATCGATGGTCTTGAGGAATTTCAGGAATTCCTGATGCCGGTGCCGTCGGTGATGCTGGGCGATCACCGACCCGGTGGCCAGGTTCAGCGCGGCGAACAGGCTCGTCGTGCCGTGGCGCACGTCGTCGTGGGTCATCCGCGCTGGCGTGGTGGGCATGATCGGCAGCGTGGGCGCGGTCCGGTCGATGGCCTGCATCTGCGACTTCTCGTCGACGCACAGCACGATCGCGTTGTCCGGCGGGGCCAGATACAACCCGACCACGTCCCGGGCTTTCTCCACGAACAAGCACTGGTACCGCAACGGCACTCGGGTGGCGTGGTAGATCATCTGGCGTGTGGTCGGCCTCGATCGCGGTGAGTCGCCGTGCTGCTCAGTCCGGAGGGCGAGGCCGTCGGCCGTTCCGCAGCCGAGGTCAAGCACGCGCAGCGGCCCGCTCGGCTCGCGCGCCGTCCGCTCGACGGCGTCCCGCAGCACCCGGTGGGAACTATTCCTCGTACATCGTTCCACCGCGTCCCGGCGCTTCGGCGAGGTGTAGTGGGCCGTCGCGTCGCGGTAGAACGTTGTTTCGGGCACCTCGGTCACGCTGGCTCCTGTCCCCCCGGCCGGTCGCGTCGCCGAATTCGGTCCGCTCGCCGGTGAGTACACCGCGAACGTACTTCATCGTTCCCGGTCCGGTCCTCAGCGCGGCGCCCCGTCGACGAAGGGTGCCAAGTGAGCGTGGTAACTGCTGTCCTCGGGGTTGGTGGGGGAACGGTCCGACGCGATGCCGCCGGATTCCGGAACCCAGATCGACGGCGAGCACTCCGCCGCAGTCGCGTCCGGGCCTTTGCCGTCGATCCGGAAGGTTCCGACGTGGCGGGCCGTCTGCGCCTCGTAAACCTCCACCTGGTAGCGCCCCTGGTAGGTCTCCCGGTGGTAGCCGCCTTCGTAGTCGCAGTTGTTCATCGGCTGGCCCTCCCCGATCAGGGCCGAGCAGCCGACGAGTTGCACCGTGTCCGCCGATGAGTCCGGCATCGGCTCATAGCCGTAGTCGCCGTCCGAGGTGAACACGACCGCCGGATGCGGGGCCGCGCCCTCGTAGGACGCGGCCCGGCCGAATGCGGAACCGCCCTGGCAGATGCGGGCGAGCTGCGCGACTTTCAGCGGCCGCTCGCCCAGCGCGACGTGCGCCGCGATCGGCACTGCGGCGTACCAGGTCGCGGCGGCCGTCGCGATCGCCGTGACGGTCAGGCAGACGACGCGCCGGAGGGTCCAGGGCGGGACCGGCGAGCGCCGCCTGATCGCGGCCTGCAGGTCGCCAGCGCAGCACACGACGTTCGCCTGCAGGCTGCCGGCTTCGGCCCACGTCTGGGTCCGAACCGCGCCGCCCTGCCACGTCACCAGGCCACCGTCGGCGACTGCGACCCAGCGGCGACCACCCGGCAGCGGGCCGACGTGGACGGAGAGGAAGAACAGCCCCACGAGTGCGGACCACAGCAGCATCGGCCACTGCCAGGTCGTGACGTCCACGGTCCGCATGATGATCGTCGCGATCGCAACCGGAACACTGCCGACAGCGACCACGATGCCCAGGCCGAACACCACGGGGCCCGCGCCGTGCCCGCGGTGGATCCGGACGAGCGGCCCTAGCCCGGCGGACTGGGCCGCTTCGGCCAGCTTCCGGCGCCGCTGCCGTGATGCCATCCTCGGCCTCCTCGCACTCCCGGTCGACGTCCGGACCCTACCGCTGATCAGGGGACCGGTCCCCTGATCAGCGGGACAGCGCGGCGACGAGCGCACCCGGGTCCGGAGAGGGCGTGCGCGGTGCCTCGCAGGACGACAGCGGCAGCGCCGGCCCCGGCAAGCTCGGCGATAGGGCGCGGTCGCCGACGCCGGCATGTTCTGCTCGAACTCAGCAAACACGATGACATGCGGCGCCGACCAGCAACCTCGCCACGACCGGGCGGGCACGCAGGCAAGTCCGCGATCAGCTCACAGGCCCGGGCCTCAGCACCGCCAGATGTGGCCAGCAGGTCGTTGACCTTGATGGCCACCACATACGCCGCATCGTGTTCTTGGGTCTGCCCAGGGTCTGGTTGACACCTCACCTGTGAGGCTTCGGCCTCGCCTGGAAGGATGTCATCGTGCCCAAGCCCTACCCCCGCGAGTTCCGTGACGACGTCGTCGCCGTCGCTCGCCGCGGCGAGACCCCGTTGAAGCAGGTCGCCAAAGACTTCGGGATCTCCGAATCGTGCCTGGCCAACTGGCTGCGCGCGGCCGACGTCGAGGACGGCACCCGGCCCGGAGTGACCCGGGAGGAGTCCGCCGAGCTACGCGAGCTGCGTAAACGCAACCGGCTGCTGGAGCAGGAGAACGAGGTCCTGCGCAAGGCCGCGGCCTACCTGGCGCAGGGCAATCTGCCGGGAAAATAGCCTTCCCGCTCGTCCGTGAACTGGCCGCGGCCGGCGCCCCCGTGCGGGTGCCGGCCGCGGTGACGTGCAGGGTGCTGGGGATCTCCCGGCAGGCCTACTACCAGTGGTGCGCTGCCCCGGTCTGTCAGCGGGACTTCGACGACGCGCATCTGATCAACGCCGCGCTCGAGATCCATGCCGACGATCCGGCCGATGGGTACCGGTTCATCGCTGACGAACTCGCCCGCCGCGGGTTCACTGCCTCGGAGAACCGGGTGTGGCGGATCTGCTCGATGCAGAAGATCTTCTCGCTGCACGCCAGG
>NZ_JAAGNB010000235.1:0-27496 GCF_010550475.1 Amycolatopsis sp. SID8362 | reverse complement strand
GTTCGCGGCCCGGCCGTGCGCCCGCCGGGTGAGGTGGGGCGGACCGGGTTCCGGTTGCCGCTGCCGGTCGTCGACGACCCGGCCGCCGCCGGGACGCGGGTTTCCGGGCTGGCCTCGGCCGTCGGTTCGCTGTCCCGCGGCGCTCTCGTGGCAGTGCCGGTGACGGGGACGTGGACCACCGAGTCGCTCTTCGACCTGCTGGTCGGGCTGTGGGACGTCCCGCGCGTCGCGGTGATCGCGCGGATCGACGGTGCCGAGCTCGGCGCCCACGACACCCCGGAACGCGCGCTGCTCGACTACCTCGACACCGGCGTCCCGCCGCTCTGGACCTCCCGCTGGCGCCCGCCCGGCGGCCACTTCGCGCTCCTGGCCGGGATCCGCATCGGCGCCGAAGGCACCTTGCTGTCCGTTGTGGACACTTATGCGTCGTTGGGCGACAACGGGATCCACGGCCAGCCGGTCGAATGGGTGACGGCGGCGCTGACCGGGCTCGGCGTCCTCGTGGTCGTCGACCTCGACCAGGCCGACGTCGTCCGCGAGGTGGCACGCGTCGCCGGGCTCAGTCCGTCTCCTTGGGACTGACCGCGGCTTCGGTGGCGAAGCGGGAGTGCCGCCTGCCGTAGGCGAAGTAGATCACCAGGCCGACCGCGAGCCACGCGGCGAACCGGATCCACGTCAGCACGTTGAGGTTGAGCATCAGGTACAGGCACGCCAGCGCGGCCAGGATCGGGACCACCGGCGAGAACGGCACGGAGAACGGCCGGTCCAGGTCGGGACGGCGGCGGCGCAGCACCGGGACCGCCACCGCCACGATGATCATCGCCGACAGCGCGCCGATGCTCACCATGTCGGCCAGCTCGGAGATCGGGATGAACGCGGCCAGCACGGCGATCAGCGCCGCGCCGCCGATCGTCATCCGGTGCGGGGTGCCCCAGCGCGGGTGCGCCGTGCCGAGCGCCTTCGGCAGCAGGCCGTCGCGGCCCATCGCGAAGCCGATCCGCCCGATCGTCACCAGTTCGACCATCATCACCGACGTCAGGCCGGTCACCGCGCCGAGCGAGATCAGCGCGCCGACCCAGTGCTGGCCGACCCGGTCGAACGCGTCCGCCAGCGGCGCGCCCGTGTCGATGTCGGTGAACGGGATCATGCCGGTCAGCACGATCGACACGCCGATGTAGAGCAGCGCGCACACGCCGAGCGCGCCGAGGATCCCGACCCGCAGGTCCTTTCGCGGGTTCAGCGTCTCCTCGCCGAGGTTCGCGAGAGCTTCGAAACCGGTGTAGGCGAAGAACACGACCGCGGCGGCGGTGACCATGCCCGCGATGCCGTACACCGACTGTTCGAGACCCAGCGCGGCCTGCACGATGGGTTGTTCGAGCACCGTCGTGCCGGACTCGGGGGCCTGCGCCGGCGGGATGAACGGCGTCAGGTTGGCGCCCTTGACGAAGAACAGGCCGACCGCGAGCACCAGCACGCAGACCGCGACCTTCACGCACACCAGCAGGTTGGTCAGCCAGGCCGACTCCTTGATGCCCAGCACGGCGACCACGGTCAGCACGGCGATGATGAGCACCGCGCCGACGTTGACCTTCGCGTCTTCGCCGAACCACTCCGGCGACAGCCCGAGCAGGTTCGCCAGGTAGCCCGACCAGCCGCGCGACACCACGGCGGCGCCGAGCGCGAACTCCAGCAGCAGGTCCCACCCGATGATCCAGGCGAACACCTCCCCGAGGGTCGCGAAGGCATAGGTGTAAGCGCTTCCCGCCGTCGGGACGCTGGAGGCGAGCTCGGCGTAGCACAGCGCCGCGAGCCCGGCGACGACCGCGCCGAGCACGAACGACAGCGTCACGGCGGGCCCCGCGTGCGTCTTCGCCTCGACGCCCGCGAGGGTGAAGATGCCGGTGCCGATGATGATGCCGACGCCGAACCCGACCAGGTCGCGTCCGCGCAGCCGCCGCTTGAGCTCACCGGAGTCCTGGCGGGCCAGGACCTCGTCCACGTTCAGCGTTCTCCGCACACCCATGAGGAGAAGTTAAAAGGTCACGGAGGTTTCCGCAGATCGGCGAGGGTCAGCCCGTTTTCCTGCGCGAGGATCGCGGCGTGCACGCGGGAGTGCAGGCCCAGCTTGCCCAGCACGCGCGATACGTGCGTCTTGACCGTGGTCTCGCCGATGTACAGCCGGGTGCCGATCTGGTAGTTGGACAGGCCCGCGCCGAGGCAGGCGAGGACCTCGCGTTCGCGGTCGGTGAGGGTGCAGAGGCCGTCGGGCGCCGGTGCCGGTCCCCGGGTGGCCGCGGCGAACGAGCTGATCACGCGCCGGGTGATCTGCGGGGCGAGCACGCCCTCGCCGGCCGCGACCAGCTTCACGGCCTCGATCAGCCGCGGCGCCGCCACGGACTTGAGCAGGAACCCGGCGGCACCGGCCTGCAGTGCCCCGTCCACGTATTCGTCGAGGTCGAACGTCGTGAGCACGAGGACCTGCGTGAGCCCTTCGGCGACCAGCTGGCGGGTGGCGCTGATGCCGTCGGTGCCCGGCATCTGCACATCCATCAGCGTGACGTCGGGGCGGAGGGCGCGGGCCTGCCGCACGGCGGAGGCGCCGTCGGCGGCTTCTCCGACGACGTCGATGCCCTCCGCGTGGTTGAGAATGGTGCTGAGGCCGAACCGGATGGCGTCGTGGTCGTCGGCGATGAGGACGGTAACGGTCATCGGGGATCGCTCACCGGCAGTTCCGCGCGGACCAGCCAGCCGTCGCCCTCCGGGCCGGCGGTGAGCTTGCCGCCCACGGCGTCGGCCCGTTCGCGCATGTTCAGCAGGCCGGTTCCGGTGCTGTCGCCGTCTTTCGGGTGGTAGACGTCGTTGCGGACTTCGACCGCGAGGACACCGTCGAGGTAGCAGACGTCGACGTCGACTTCCCGCCCGGGGCGTGCTTGACCGCGTTGGTCAGCGCCTCCTGCGTGATCCGGTACGCGGTCAGGTCGACCGCGGCGGGCAGCGCCACTGCGGCGTCCACAGTGGACCCCACGGTGACGTCGAGGCCGCTCGCGCGTGCCGACTCGACCAGCTTGGCCAGCTCGGCCAGCCGTGCGGGCACGGTCGAGCTCGCGTGTCCGCTCTCGGCTTTGAGCAACCCGATCATCGCGCGCATTTCCTCCAAGGCGCTCACGCTGTTTTCCCGGACCGACTCGAGGACCGTCCTCGCCAGCTGCGGGTCCGGCAGCGAGAGCGCCGCTTCCGACTGGATCGCGATCGCCGAGAGGTGGCCGGCGATCACGTCGTGCAGGTCGCGCGCCATCCGCCCGCGTTCGGCCGCGACCGCCGCCCGCCTGTCCAGCTCCGCGATCTTCGCCAGCTGCGCGGCGTTGGCCCGCTCGGTCTCGGCGATGTCCCGCTGCTGCCGGACGTTCGCGGCCCACCACACCGGCGTGACGACGAACGGCAGCACGCTCACCGCGGCCAGCACGGCCACGCGCCACTGCTGCGCGAGCAGCAGCACCGCGGCGAGCACGCCCACCACCGACAGCGCGGCGACGCCGATCATCACCCGGCTCGTGCGCCGGGAGCCGTACAGCGTCGCCGCGTACAGGAAGTCGGTGTAGATGATCAGCACCGGCAGCGACGGGCCGAGCCAGATGTCCGCCGCGACCACCGCCGTCGCCAGGAGCAGCGCGCCCGGCACCCAGCGGCGCAGCAGCTCCAGGCCGCACAGCGCGGTCAGCTCCAGCAGCCGCACCCACAGCGGAGCGTGGTCGTACCCCGCCAGCAGCCGGTGGATGCCGGCCGCGTACACGCCGAAGCCGACCGCCCACGTGGTGAGGGCGATCAGGGCGTCCTGCTGCCACACCGGCAGCGAGCGAAGGCGAGGGAACTGCATGTGATCATCCCAGCACATCGCGTGCCGGGTCCGCGTCCTACGAAGTGATGACGCCCGGTCCTCACTTCCGACGACGCGCCGGAGCCGCCGCGTGGGCGAACGTGGAGGGGTGAACGGAATTGGGGAGTTCTTCGCGGAGAACCCGATGGCGGTCGTGATCGCGGCGGGCGAGATCGGGTTCTGGGTGTTCATCGCGGCCGGGCTGGCCGTGCGGTACGTGCTGCGGGCGCGCCGGGCGTCGGCGGTGCTGCTGGCGATGGTGCCGCTGGTCGACGTGGTCGTGCTGGTGGCGACGGCCGTCGACCTGGCGGGTGGGGCGAAGGCGAACTTCACCCACGGCCTCGCGGCGGTGTACCTGGGGTTCAGCGTCGTGTTCGGGCCCGGCCTGGTCCGCTGGGCCGACGAGCGCTTCGCGCACCGCTTCGCCGGCGGACCGCCACCACCGCCGAAGCGGCGGGGGCGGGAGAAGCTGCGCCACGAGTGGCGTGAGTTCTCCAAGTGCGTGCTGGCCTGCGGGCTGGCGGCGGTGGCGCTGCTCGCGGCGATCCTCGCGATCGGCAGGCCGGACCAGGTCGCCCCGCTGTGGTCGTGGTTCCCGCGGCTCGGCACGGTGACGGTGATCTGGCTGGTCACCGGTCCGCTCTGGGAGGGGCTGTTCGGGAAGCGCGAGGAGGTGCGGTCGTGATCGAGCTGCTGGGCATCCTGCTGGTGGTCCAGGGAGCGGGCGGGTTGCTGAACCGGCTGCTCGGGGCGGGTTCGCCGAGCTGGTTCGTCCAGCTGCACCTGCTGCCGCCTTCGCTGCACGTGGTGGCGAGCGTGGTGATGGTGCTCGGCGGAGCAGTGGTGTTGTTCGCGATCCGGGGAAGGAAGGGGAAGGGATGAGGTATGGACGAGGGGGCGGGAACGGCCGCCGGGGTGACGTCGGACCGCGTGGATGGCGGGAACGGCCGGGCACCGGAATGCTGGGGCCGTGCCCGATGAGATCCCCGCCCGACGTGCCCTGCAGGAGCTTGCCGACCGGTATGGCGTCGCCACCCGGTACGAGAACGCCGACCAGGTTTGGGTCGAGGTGGACGACGAAGTCGTCGTCGCCGTTCTCGGGCAGTTCGGGGTCGACGCGACCAGTGCCGATGCCATCGCCGAGGCCCTGGCCGCCGCCGAACCCGGGGCCGGGCTGCCGCCGGCGATCGTGGTCAAGGAGGGAGTGACCAGGGCGCTGCCCGGGGACGCCGAGGTCGTCCTGGAGGACGGGACGCGCCGCCAGGTGAGCGGGGAGCTGCCCGGCGACCTGCCGCTCGGCTGGCACCGGGTGGTGACCGCCGAGCAGGACGTCGTGCTCGCCGTCGTGCCCGCGAAGCTGCCGGTCGTGCGACCCGCGTGGGGGTGGATGCTGCAGCTCTACTCCTTGCACTCGGCCGGGTCGTGGGGCATCGGCGACTACGCCGACCTCGCCACCTTCGCGGCGCGGTCGGCGGCTGAGCTGGACGCGGGGGTGCTGCTGGTCAACCCGGTGCAGGCGATCAGCCCGGCGCACCCCGTCGAGCGGTCGCCGTACTCGCCCGCGAGCCGTCGGTTCGCCAACCCCGTCTACCTGCGCGTCACGGCCACCGAGACGTTCGCGCGGGCCGGCGCGGCGACCCAGGCGGCCGTCGAGTCGCTGGCGCCGGACCGCGAAGGTGACCTGATCGACTACGACGCTGTCTGGACCGCCAAGCGAGCCGCGCTCGAACTGCTGTGGCCGCACCACGTGGAGGAGGTGCCCGAGGACGAGGACCTGCGCGAATTCGGTCTCTTCTGCGCGCTCGCCGAACTGCACGGCGCCGACTGGCGGGACTGGCCGGAGGGCCTGCGGGAGCCGGCCGGGGCCGAGGTCGAGCAGGCCCGCGAGGAGCTACGGGACCGCGTCGCCTTCCACTGCTGGCTGCAGCACCTGTGCCGCGTCCAGCTGGAAGCGGCGCGGCGAGCCGCCCGGGAGGCCGGGATGAGCGTCGGGATCGTGCACGACCTGCCGGTCGGGGTGCACCCGGGCGGGGCCGACACCTGGGCGGTGCGGGACGTCTTCGCCGCCGACGTGCGGGTCGGGGCGCCGCCGGACGCGTTCAACCAGCAGGGGCAGGACTGGAACCTGCCGCCGTGGCGGCCGGACAAGCTGGCCGAGGCCGGGTACGCGCCCTTCCGGGACGTCATCCGCGGGGTCCTGCGGTACGCCGACGGCATCCGCGTCGACCACATCGCCGGGCTGTGGCGGCTGTGGTGGATCCCGCCGGGCGAGCCCGCGCACCGCGGCACCTACGTGCACTACGACGCCGAGGCGATGGTCGGCGTGCTCGCGCTCGAGGCGCACCGGGCGGGCGCGGTCGTCGTGGGGGAGGACCTGGGCACCGTCGAGGACGTCGTCACCGAAACCATGCACGAACGGGGCATGCTCAGCTCCGCCGTCCTGTGGTTCGAACGGGACTGGGACGCGCCGGGCAAGCCGTTCACCCCGCCCGCGAGCTGGGACCCGGACGCGATGGCCAGCATCTCGACGCACGACCTGCCGACCGTCCCGGGCTGGCTGCGGAGCGAGCACGTCCGGGTGCGCGCCGAGCTGGGGCTGCTGGACCGCGGGGTCGAAGCCGAAGAGAAATCGGCCGCCGCCGAACGGGCCGCGCTCATGGAACTCGTTGCGCGCGAAGGGATTCCGGACGACGACCCGGTCGTCGCGCTGCACACCCTGCTCGCGGAAGCCGCGTCGCGGCTCGTGCTGACGTCGCCGGCCGACGTCGCGGGCCAGGTGCGGCAGCCGAATCTGCCCGGAACCGTCGACCAGTACCCTAACTGGCGGATTCGCCTTCCCGTCAGCGTCGACGGCTTCTTCACCGCGAAGGGGGTTCGCGCCGCGGTCGCACCGCTGGCGGCGGCCCGACCGTTGCCCGGGTAACGGCTTCTTCGCGGCGCACGACTCACGTCCGTCGACACGGACGACACCGGCACGACCCAAGCTCGAGGAGACCCCAGTGCGGCCCTGGCCAGGAACGCCCTACCCGCTCGGCGCCACCTACGACGGAGTCGGGACGAACTTCGCCCTGTTCTCCGAGGTGGCCGAGCGGGTCGAACTGTGCCTGTTCGACGCCGACGGCAACGAGACGCGCCACGCGCTCGAAGAGGTGGACGGGTTCGTCCACCACGGCTACCTGCTCAACGTCGGGCCGGGGCAGCGGTACGGCTTCCGGGTGCACGGACCGTACGACCCGAAGCGCGGCTTGCGCTGCAACCCGAACAAGCTGCTCATCGACCCGTACGCGAAGGCCGTCTCGCACGGCGTGAAGTGGGACGAGTCGCTGTTCGGCTACCAGTTCGACAACCCGGACGAGCGCAACGACGACGACTCCGCCGGGCGGGTGCCGTACTCGCTGGTCGCCAGCCCGTTCTTCGACTGGGGCAACGACCGCCAGCCGAAGCGGCCGTACAACGAGACGGTCATCTACGAGGCGCACGTCAAGGGCATGACCGTGAACCACCCGTTCGTGCCCGAGGCGCTGCGGGGCACCTACGCCGGTCTCGCGCACCCGGCGGTCGTCGAGCACCTGCAGAAACTCGGCGTCACCGCGGTGGAACTGCTGCCGGTGCACCAGTTCGTCACCGACCACGGCCTGGCCGAGAAGGGCCTGACGAACTACTGGGGCTACAACACGATCGGGTATTTCGCGCCGCACGACTCGTACGCGGCGATGCCCGGCGAGGGCGGGCAGGTCCAGGAGTTCAAGGGCATGGTGAAGGCCTTCCACGAGGCCGGCATCGAAGTCATCCTGGACGTGGTTTACAACCACACCGCGGAGGGAAACCACCTCGGGCCGACGCTCTCGATGCGGGGCATCGACAACGAGGCCTACTACCGGCTGGTGGAGGGGGAGCCCGAGTACTACATGGACTACACCGGCACCGGGAACTCCCTCAACGTCCGCAACCCGCACACGCTGCAGCTGATCATGGACTCGCTGCGGTACTGGGTCACCGAGATGCACGTCGACGGCTTCCGCTTCGACCTCGCTTCGGCGCTGGCGCGCGAGTTCTACGACGTCGACCGGCTGTCCACGTTCTTCGACCTGGTGCAGCAGGACCCGATCGTCAGCCAGGTGAAGCTGATCGCCGAGCCGTGGGACGTCGGGCCCGGTGGCTACCAGGTCGGCAACTTCCCGCCGCTGTGGACGGAGTGGAACGGGCAGTTCCGCGACACCGTCCGGGACTTCTGGCGCGGCGAGCCGTCCACGCTGGGGGAGTTCGCGTCGCGCATCACCGGCTCGTCGGACCTCTACCAGGACGACGGCCGCCGCCCGTTCGCGTCGATCAACTTCGTCACCGCGCACGACGGCTTCACGCTGCGGGACCTGGTGTCCTACAACGAAAAGCACAACGAGGCCAACGGTGAGGACGGCCGTGACGGCGCCGACGACAACCGGTCGTGGAACTGCGGCGTCGAGGGCGAGACCGACGACCCCGAGGTGCTGAACCTGCGCGCCCGCCAGCAGCGGAACATGCTGGCCACGATGCTGCTCTCGCAAGGCGTCCCGATGATCCTGCACGGCGACGAGTTCGGGCGCACCCAGCAGGGCAACAACAACGTCTACTGCCAGGACTCCGCACTGTCCTGGATGGACTGGGAGCTGGCCAAGGACAACGCGGACCTGGTCAAGTTCACCGGCGGGCTGGGCGCGTTCCGGCACCGGCACCCGGTGTTCCGCCGCCGCCGGTTCTTCCAGGGCGGGCCGGTCGGCAAGGGCGACAAGCTCGGCGACATCGCCTGGTTCACCCCGGCAGGCGAGGAGATGACCGAGCAGAACTGGGACGACGGCTTCGGCAAGGCGGTCGTCGTCTTCCTCAACGGCAAGGCGATCCCGGACCTCGACCAGCGCGGCATGAAGGTCGAGGACGACTCGTTCCTGCTCGCCTTCAACGCCCACTACGAGGACATCGACGCCAAGCTGCCGGGCAACGGGTACGGCCAGCGCTGGACAGTCGTCGTCGACACCGCGACCGGCGAGGTGGAGCCCGCCGGCGCGGAGCCGATCGAAGGCGGCGGCCAGCTCACCCTCCCCGCCCGGTCTTTGATCGTGCTGCAGCGGACGGAGACGGAGCCCGAATGACGGTGCCGGAGTCGACCTACCGGGTGCAGCTGCGCCCGGAGTTCACCTTCGCCGACGCGGCCGGCATCGCCGGCTACCTGCGCGAACTCGGCGTCGGCGCGCTCTACGCGTCGCCGGTGCTGGACGCGACGCCCGGGTCGACGCACGGCTACGACGTCGTCGACCCGACGCGCGCGCGGCCCGAGCTGGGCGGCGAGGACGCCCGCCGCGAGCTGAGCGCGAAGCTGAAGGAGGCCGGGCTCGGCCTGGTCGTCGACATCGTGCCCAACCACATGTCGGTCGAGGTCCCGAAGGCGAACCGGTTCTGGTGGGACGTGCTCACCCACGGCCAAGACTCGCGGTACGCGGCCTTCTTCGACGTCGACTGGGCGCGCGGGCCGATCCTGCTGCCGGTCCTCGGCGACGACGACGCCGTCGCGGAACTGTCGGTCGAGGACGGCGAACTCGCCTACTACGACCACCGCTTCCCGATCGCGCCAGGGACGGAAAGCGGGACGCCGCAAGAGATCCACGAACGGCAGCACTACCGGCTGATCGGCTGGCGCCGCGGCAACGCGGAGCTGAACTACCGCCGGTTCTTCGACATCACGAACCTGGCCGCCGTCCGCGTCGAGGACCCGACGGTGTTCGCCGAGACGCACGGCGAAGTGCTGCGCTGGGTGGCCGACGGCGACGTCACCGGCCTGCGCGTCGACCACCCGGACGGCCTCGCCGATCCCGGCGGCTACTTCCGGCGGCTGCGCGAGAACGCCCCGGGCGCGTGGATCGTGGCGGAGAAGATCCTGCACCCGGGCGAGCCGCTGCCGCAGAGCTGGCCGGTCGACGGCACCACCGGCTACGACGCCCTGCGCGAGATCGCCGGCGTCTTCGTCGGCCCGGCCGCCGAGCCCGCCTTCACCGAGCTGGCGAACGAGCTGGGCGTGAAGACCGGCTACCACCGCGTCGAGGCCGAGGCCCGGCGCCTGGTCACCGACCGCATCCTGGTCGCCGAGGTCCGGCGGATCGCGGCGCTGCTGCGGGACGTCGACGCCGAGCAGGCGCGGCAGGCGGTGGCCGAGACCATGATCGCCTTCCCCGTCTACCGCTCCTACCTGCCCGAAGGCGCGGCGCACTGGGCCGCCGCGATCGCCGGCGCTCGCCAGGCCCGGCCCGACCTCGCCGGCGCGCTCACGGCCCTCGACGCGCAGGTCCGCGCCGAGCCGGGCGGCGAGCTGGCCACCCGGATCCAGCAGACGTCCGGCATGGTCGTGGCCAAGGGCACCGAGGACACCACCTTCTATCGCTACACCCGCTTCGCCGCGCTCAACGAGGTCGGCGGCAACCCGGACCGCTTCGGCCTCGGCGTCGAGGAGTTCCACCGGCTGGCCGCCGAGCGCGAAGCCGGGTACCCGGCCGCGATGACGACGCTGACCACGCACGACACCAAGCGGTCCGAGGACACCCGCGCCCGGATGGCCGTGCTGGCGGAAGTGCCCGGCGAGTTCGCCGAAGCGGTGCGGCGGTGGACCGCGAGCCACGGGATCGACGAGCCGTCGCTCAACCTGCTCGCCTGGCAGACGCTCGTGTCCACCTGGCCGATCGAGCCGGCCCGGCTGCGGGACTACCTCGACAAGGCGGCCAAGGAAGCCAAGCTCCGGACCAGCTGGACCGACCACGACGAGGCCTTCGAGGCCGCCGTCGCCGCCTGGCCCGGCAAGGTCGTGAACGACCCCGACGTGGCCGCGTTCGTCGCGCGGATCGAGCGGCCGGGCTGGAGCAACTCGCTCGGCCAGAAGCTCGTCCAGCTGACCGCGCCCGGGGTCCCGGACGTCTACCAGGGCACCGAGCTGTGGGACTTCTCGCTGGTCGACCCGGACAACCGCCGTCCGGTCGACTACGCGGTCCGCCGCGAACTGCTCGAGCGGATCGCCGGCGGCGAGCTGCCGGAGATCGACGCGTCGGGCGCGGCGAAGCTGCTGGTCGTGCACAAGGCGCTGAAGCTGCGCCAGGAGCACCCCGCGTTGTTCCGCGGCTACCGGCCGCTGCGCGCCGAGGGCGTCGCGGCGGAGCACTGCCTGGCCTACACCCGCAGCCCCGATCTGGCCGTCGCGGTCACCCGGCTGCCGGTCGGCCTCGAAGCCGCCGGCGGCTGGCGCGACACCGTGCTCCCACTGCCGGACGGCGTCTGGACCGACGTGCTCACCGGCCGGGACGCGACGCCGGACCTGGCCACCCTGTTCGAGCGGTACCCCGTCGCGTTGCTGGTGCGAGGAGACGCATGAGGTTCAGTGTCTGGGCCCCGGCCGCCGAGCGGGTCCGGGTCGCCGTCGACGCCGAGGTGCACGAGATGACCGCGGCCGACGGCGGCTGGTGGCACGCCGACGCCGAGGGCATCAACTACGCCTTCCTCCTGGACGACGACGAGAAGCCGCTGCCCGACCCGCGGTCGCGGTGGCAGCCGCACGGCGTCCACCAGGAGTCGCGGGTCTACGACCACGGCGAGTTCGACTGGACCGACGACGCCTGGCACGGCCGTCAGCTGCCCGGCGCCGTCCTCTACGAGCTGCACCTCGGCACGTTCACCGATGGCGGCACCTTCGACGCCGCCATCGACCGGCTCGACCACCTCGTCGACCTCGGGATCACGCACGTCGAGCTGCTGCCGGTGAACTCGTTCGACGGCACCGCGGGCTGGGGCTACGACGGCGTCCTCTGGGGCGCGGTCCACGAGCCCTACGGCGGCCCGGACGGGCTCAAGCGGTTCGTCGACGCGGCCCACGCGCGCGGCCTGGCGGTCGTGCTCGACGTCGTCTACAACCACCTCGGGCCCTCCGGCGCCTACCTCGACCGGTTCGGCCCGTACTTCGCCGGCCAGAACGACTGGGGGCCCGGCCTCAACCTCGACGGCGCCGGCTCCGACGAGGTCCGCCGGTACGTGATCGACAACGCGCTGAGCTGGTTCCGCGACTTCCACGTCGACGCGCTGCGCCTGGACGCCGTCCACGCGCTGCTGGACCGGCGGGCCGTCCACCTCCTCGAACAGCTCGCCACCGAGGTCGACGCGCTGTCGGCGGCGCTGAACCGGCCGCTGACGCTGATCGCCGAGTCCGACCTCAACGACCCGCGGCTCGTCACGCCCCGCGAGCGCGGCGGGTACGGCCTGCACGCCCAGTGGTCGGACGACTTCCACCACGCGCTGCACGTCAAGCTGACCGGCGAGACGAGCGGGTACTACACCGACTTCGCCGCGCCGGACGCGCTCGAGCGGGTTCTGCGCGAGGCGTTCTTCCACGCCGGCACCTGGTCGTCATTCCGGGAGCGGACCCACGGCCGGCCGGTCGACACGCGGACCGTGCCCGGGCACCGCTTCCTCGGCTACCTGCAGAACCACGACCAGATCGGCAACCGCGCGACCGGCGACCGGCTCTCGGCGACAGTCCCGGCGAACCGGCTGGGCTGCGGCGCGGCCATCCTGTTCTGCACGCCGTTCACGCCGATGGTGTTCATGGGGGAGGAGTGGGCGGCGAGCACGCCGTGGCAGTTCTTCGCCTCGTTCCCGGACCCCGAGCTGGCCGAGGCCGTCCGCACGGGCCGCCGCCGCGAGTTCTCCCGGCACGGCTGGGGCGAATCGGACGTACCGGACCCGATGGACCCGGCCACCGTGGACCGGTCGCGGCTGGACTGGGCCGAAGCGGACCAGCCGGGGCACCGCGAGGTGCTGGAGCTGTACCGGACGCTGATCCGGCTGCGCCGCGAACGGCCCGAGCTGGCCGATCCGCGGCTCGACGGCCTGCGCGTCGACAGCTCGCCGGACGGCTCCTGGCTCGTCCTGCACCGCGGCACGCTGCGGCTGGCGGTCAACTTCGGTCCCGGGCCGGTCACGCTCCCGCTCGGCGCCACGTCGGCCCTGCTCACCTGGGGCGGGGCCGAGGTCGGCGGCGGGGCCGCCGAGCTGCCGCCGGACGGTTTCGTTCTGGTCGAAACCCGATAACCGCACCGCACACGGCGCGCGAAGCGGCCGGTATCTGGGACGATTCAGGAATGGCCACACGACCCTCCGCCGACCACGTCCTCGCCGGCCGCCCCTTCCCGCTCGGAGCCCACCCCGAGGCCGGCGGCGTGCGGTTCGCGATCACGTCCGCCGTCGCGGACGCCGTCGACCTGTGCCTGATCGACGCCGACGGGTCGGAACGCCGGATCGCGCTCACCGAGCGCACCTTCGGCGTCTGGCACGGCCTGGTGCCCGGGGTGACGCCGGGGCAGCGCTACGGCTACCGGATCCACGGCCCGTACGACCCCGCCCGCGGCCTGCGGTGCAACCCGCACAAGCTGCTGGTGGACCCGTACGCGCGGCAGATCACCGGGGGACTGACCGACCTGGCCGCGGCCCAGGGCTTCAGCGGCGACCCCGAACGCGGTCCGATGTCCACTGTGGACTCCCTGGGCAGCGTGCCGCTGTCGGTGGTCAGCTCGCCGGGCGGGCCGGATACCGGCGTCAAGCCGGAGGTGCCGTTCGAGGAGGCGGTGGTCTACGAGCTGCACGTCAAGGGGTTCACCCAGCGGCACCCGTTCATCCCGGAGGCGCTGCGCGGCACCTACCTCGGCCTGGCCCACCCGGTCGCGATCGAGTACCTGACCCGGCTCGGCGTCACGTCGGTGGAGCTGCTGCCGGTGCACTCGTTCCTCGACGAGCCGTCGCTGGTCCGCGCCGGGCGGCACAACTACTGGGGGTACTCGCCGCTCGGCTTCTTCGCACCTCACGCCGCCTACGCCAGCGAGCCGGGCCACGAGGTCGAGGAGTTCCGGCTGATGGTGGCCGCCCTGCACGCGGCGGGCATCGAAGTGATCCTCGACGTCGTGTTCAACCACACCTGCGAGGGCGGGCCGGACGGGCCGACGCTGAGCTTCCGCGGGCTGAACGCGCCGGTGTACTACCTGCACACCGACCGTGGGCACATGGCCGACATCACCGGCTGCGGCAACACCCTCGAGGCGGGCTCGCCGACCGTGGTGCGGCTGGTGACCGACTCGCTGCGCTACTGGACGCAGGAGATGGGGGTCGACGGCTTCCGGTTCGACCTGGCCAGCACGCTCGGGCGGCCCCGCGGGGGCGCGTTCGACGCGGCCTCGACGCTGCTCACCGCGATCACCACCGACCCGGTGCTGTCCCGGTGCAAGCTGATCGCCGAGCCGTGGGACGCCACCGGCGAGGGCTACCGCGTCGGCGGCTTCGGCGCCCAGTGGGCCGAGTGGAACGGCCGCTACCGGGACACCGTGCGCGACTTCTGGCGCGGCGCGACCGGCGTCCGCGACCTCGCCTACCGGCTGTCCGGTTCGTCGGACCTGTACGACCACAACCTGCGCCGTCCGTGGCAGTCGATCAACTTCGTCACCGCGCACGACGGCTTCACGCTGCGGGACCTGGTGTCCTACAACGAAAAGCACAACGAGGCCAACGGCGAGGACAACCGCGACGGGACCAACGACAACCGCTCGTGGAACCACGGCGCCGAGGGGGAGACCGCCGACCCGGCGATCCGCGCGCTGCGCACCCGGCAGGCCCGGAACATGTTCGCCACGCTGCTGCTGTCGACCGGCACCCCGATGCTCACCATGGGCGACGAGTTCTGGCGGACCCAGCACGGCAACAACAACGCGTACTGCCTCGACGACGAAACGTCCTGGCTGGACTGGACGCCGGACGACCCCGAAGCCGAGGCGATGCTCGCGTTCGCCCGCCGGGTGGTGCGGCTGCGCGCGAACAGCCCGGCGCTGCGGCAGCCGGAGTTCTTCGAAGGCCGGACCACCCCGACCGGCAAGCCCGACCTCGTCTGGTTCCGCCCGGACGGCGAGGAGTTCGCCGAGAACGACTGGTTCGAGGAGCGCCACACGCTCGGCATGTGGATCGACGGCTCGAACAGCCAGGCCCGCAACCGCGAGGGCGCGCTGGTGCCCGACCACTCGTGGCTGCTGTGGCTGCACGCGGGCGACGCGCCGGGTGAGGTCGTCCTGCCGGGCCGGGAGTACGGCGAGACGTACAAGCCGACGCTCGACACGAGCACCGCGGACGGCAGCCCGGCCAACCCGGGCGTGCTGGAGGCCAAGAGCCGGGTGACGCTGCAGTCGCGTTCGCTGCTGTTGCTGCGCGCCCCGCGGCTGGCCGCGGACCCGGCAGCACCGGAGCCCTACTGACCGGTACCGGACGCATCTTTCGTACCGAAAGCTCCACTTCCCGGGGCGGAGCTTTCGGTACGAAAGATGCATGGTTCGTCCATTCGGGTAAGGCTCCGCACCGTTGGGGTCCGCGTGTCGCCGCGGCGCGGCCGCGGCTCGCCGTCGTGTGCGCGTAACGCGCCGGACATCCGGCCGAAATTCCTTGCTGGAACAGCGTTTCGACCGGCGGCGGGTGGGTACACACCAAAAGAGCCCTGCCTCGTAGGCGCTTGATCGTGTCAGGCAGACTGTCGTCGCCTGCGTCCAACCGACACACCGAGGGGCGTTGCCCATGACCGGCCGGCTCGGCATCGACGACGTCTCCCCCAGCGTGAGCTGCGGCCGGTATCCGGCCAAAGCCGTTGTGGGGGAACACATCCCGGTCACCGCGACCGTCTGGCGCGAAGGCCATGACGCCGTCGCCGCCACCGTCGCGTGGCGTGGTCCCGGCGACCGCGTGACGCGCCAGACGCGGATGGTGCCGCGCGGACCCGATCACCCCGACGAGTTCGCCGCGGTGATCGTCCCCGACACGACCGGGCCGTGGACCTTCCGGATCGACGCCTGGAGCGACCCCTGGGCGACGTGGGAGCACGCCGTCGAGGTGAAGGTCGCCGCCGGGCAGGGGCCCGAAGACCTCGCCAACGACATCGAAAACGGCGCCCGGCTGCTGGAGCGCGTCTCCCGCCGTCCCGACCGCCGCGCGGAAAAGGCACTCCTGACCGGCGCGGTGACCGCGTTGCGCGACGAGACGCGCGGCCTCGCCGAGCGCGTCGGACCCGCGCTGTCGCCCGAAATCCGCCAGCTCATGCGCGAATTCCCGGTGCGCGAACTGATCACCAAGGGCAAGCCGTTCAAGGTCTGGGTCGACCGGCGGCGCGCCGCGTACGGCTCCTGGTACGAGCTCTTCCCGCGCTCGACCGGCGGGCTCGACGCCGAGGGCAAGCCGGTGCACGGCACCTTCACCACCGCCGCGGCCGCGCTCGACCGGGTCGCGAAGATGGGCTTCGACGTCGTCTACCTGCCGCCGATCCACCCGATCGGGCGGGTGAACCGCAAGGGCCCCAACAACACCCTCGACGCCAAGCCCGAAGACGTCGGCTCGCCGTGGGCCATCGGCGCCGACGAAGGCGGGCACGACTCGATCCACCCCGACCTCGGCACCTTCGAGGACTTCGACGCCTTCGTCGCGCGCTCCGGAGAGCTCGGCATGGAGGTCGCGCTCGACTTCGCGCTGCAGGCCGCGCCCGACCACCCGTGGGTCCTGAAGAACCCGGAGTTCTTCACCACCCGCCCGGACGGCTCGATCGCCTACGCCGAGAACCCGCCGAAGAAGTACCAGGACATCTACCCGATCAACTTCGACAACGACCCCAAGGGCGTCTACGAAGAGATGCTCCGGGTGATCACCGTCTGGATCGACCACGGGGTCAAGATCTTCCGGGTCGACAACCCGCACACCAAGCCGCCGGACTTCTGGGCCTGGCTGATCCAGTCGGTGAAGGACGCCCACCCCGACGTGCTGTTCCTGGCCGAGGCGTTCACCCGCCCGGCGCGGCTGTGGGGCCTGGCCCGGCTCGGTTTCACCCAGAGCTACACCTACTTCACCTGGCGGACCGGCAAGCAGGAACTGATCGACTTCGCCGTCGACCTGCGCGACCACTGGAACGAAGGCCGGCCGAACCTGTTCGTCAACACCCCGGACATCCTCCACGAGTCGCTGCAGCGCGGCGGGCCCGGCATGTTCGCGCTGCGGGCCGCACTCGCCGCGACGATCTCGCCGACGTGGGGCGTCTATTCCGGGTACGAGCTGTTCGAGCACGTCCCGGTCCGCGACGGCAGCGAGGAGTACCTCGACTCCGAGAAGTACCAGCTGCGGCCGCGCGACTTCGAGCGCGCGCTCGCCGAAGGGCGTTCGCTGGAGCCGTGGCTGGCCAAGCTGAACGCCGTCCGCAAAGCGCACCCGGCGCTGCAGCAGATGCGCACCCTGCACTTCCACCACGTCGACAACGACGCGCTGCTGGCCTACTCCAAACAGGACCCGGCCACCGGCGACACCGTGGTCACCGTCGTGACGCTCGACCCGTACGGGCCCCAGGAGGGCACGCTCTGGCTGGACACCGGGGCGCTCGGGTTCGAGGCGCACGAGCGGCTGATCGCCCACGACGAGGTCACCGGCGACACCTGGGACTGGGGACCGGCGAACTACGTCCGGCTCGAACCCTGGCGGGCCGTGGCCCACGTGGTGTCGGTCCGGCGGCGGCTGGCCGGGTAGCGGGGAAGGAACGGATCGAGGGACTGAGGTGGAACAGATGGCGGAAGAAGCCCGCCCCGACGCGGCGCTCGGGCTGGACGGCGTGCCGCACACCGGTGAGGCGATCACGGCCGACGGCATGCTGGTCGAACCCCAGGCCGGGGACTTCCGCTCGGCGCAGCAGGCGCCCAGCAACCCGGAGTGGTTCAAGGGCGCGGTGTTCTACGAGGTGCTGGTGCGCGCGTTCGCCGACTCCAACGGCGACGGCACCGGCGACCTGCGCGGTCTGGCCGGGAGACTCGACTACCTGGCCTGGCTGGGCATCGACTGCCTGTGGCTGCCGCCGTTCTACGCTTCGCCGTTGCGCGACGGCGGCTACGACATCAGCGACTTCCGGGCGGTGCTGCCGGAGTTCGGCAGCGTCGAGGACTTCGTCTTCCTGCTGAACGAGGCGCACCGGCGCGGCATCCGGGTGATCACCGACCTGGTGCTCAACCACACCTCGGACGCGCACCCGTGGTTCCAGCAGTCGCGCAACGAACCCGACGGCCCGTACGGCGACTACTACGTGTGGAGCGACGACGACTCGCGCTACGCCGACGCGCGGATCATCTTCGTCGACACCGAGACGTCGAACTGGACCTACGACCCGGTGCGCGGCCAGTTCTACTGGCACCGGTTCTTCTCCCACCAGCCGGACCTCAACTTCGAGAACCCCGACGTCCAGAACGCCATGATCGACACCCTGCGGTTCTGGCTCGACCTGGGCATCGACGGGTTCCGCCTCGACGCCGTGCCGTACCTGTTCGAGCAGGAGGGCACCAACTGCGAGAACCTGCCGCGCACGCACGAGTTCCTCAAGCGCTGCCGCAAGGTCGTCGACGACGAGTACCCCGGGCGCATCCTCCTCGCCGAGGCCAACCAGTGGCCCTCGGACGTCGTCGAGTACTTCGGCGACCCGCAGGTCGGCGGCGACGAGTGCCACATGGCGTTCCACTTCCCGCTGATGCCGCGGATCTTCATGGCCGTGCGCCGCGAGTCGCGGTTCCCGATCTCGGAGATCCTGGTCCAGACCCCGCAGATCCCCAGCGGCACCCAGTGGGGCATCTTCCTGCGCAACCACGACGAGCTGACCCTCGAGATGGTCACCGACGAAGAGCGCGACTACATGTACGCGGAGTACGCCAAGGACCCGCGCATGAAGGCCAACATCGGCATCCGCCGCCGGCTGGCCCCGCTGCTGGACAACGACCGCAACCAGCAGGAGCTCTTCACCGCGATGCTGCTGTCCCTGCCGGGCTCGCCCGTTCTGTACTACGGTGACGAGATCGGCATGGGAGACAACATCTGGCTCGGCGATCGCGACGCGGTGCGCACCCCCATGCAGTGGACCCCGGACCGCAACGCCGGGTTCTCCTCCTGCGACCCGGGCCGGATCTACCTGCCGGTGATCATGGACCCGGTGTACGGCTACCAGGGCCTGAACGTCGAAGCGCAGTCGAACAACGCGTCTTCGCTGCTCAACTGGACCCGGCGGATGATCGAGGTGCGCAAGGAGCACCACGCGTTCGCCGAGGGCGATTTCATCGACCTCGGCGGGTCCAACCCGAGCGTGCTGGCCTACAAGCGCCAGTGGCGGCGCCCGGACGGCGGCGAGGACGTCGTGCTCTGCGTGAACAACCTCTCCCGGTTCCCGCAGCCGGTGGAGCTGGACCTGACCGGGCACCGCGGGTGCACGCCGGTGGAGCTCACCGGCGGGGTGCGGTTCCCCAGCATCGGGGAGCTGCCGTACCTGCTGACCCTGCCGGGCCACGGCTTCTACTGGTTCCAGCTGACGAGCCCGGGAGACGAAGGCGAAACGAGGTGAGTCCCTTGTCCGACCCGCGCGAGCTGGTCGACGACCTGGCCGGCGACCTGAAGCGCTGGCTGCCCGAGCAGCGCTGGTTCGCCGGCAAGGACCGGCCGGTGACCGGTGTCCGGCGGCTCGGCGTGACCGAGCTGCTCGCCGGTGATCCGCAGCTGCTGCACGTGGTCGTGGAGGTGGCCCAGGACGACCGGCGCGAGCCCTACCAGCTGCTCGTCGGGCGGCGGACGCACCCGCCGGAGATCGCGTCGACCAGCTGGATCGGCGCCGTCGGGGACCTGAACGCGTACGAGGCGTCCGGCGACCTGGACCTCACCGGCGTGCTGCTGGACCTGATGGCCCGCGAGGACACGGTGGGGTCGCTCGTCTTCGAGCACGAGCCGGACGCGGAGCTGGAGACCGGCCTGCGGGCGCGGCCGATCTCGTCGGAGCAGAGCAACACCTCCCTGGTCTACGGCGGGCAGTACATCCTCAAGCTGTTCCGCAAGCTGACCCCGGGCAAGAACAAGGACCTGCTGCTGCACCGCGCGCTGCAGGCCGTCGGCAGCAAGCACATCGCGCCGGTGCTCGGGTCGATCACCGGCGACCTCGGCGGCGAGCCGACGACGGTCGGCATGCTGCAGCACTTCGTCGCCGACGCCGTCGACGGCTGGGCGATGGCCACGACGAGCGTGCGCGACCTGATGGCCGCGCCGGAGCTGCACGCGGAGGAGGTCGGCGGCGACTTCGCCGGCGAGGCCGAGCGGCTCGGGCGCGCGGTCGCCGAGGTGCACGCCGACCTGGCCGAGGCGCTCGGCACGGAGAGCGTGGACGCCGACGAGCTGGAGCGCACGACGAAGGCGATGGCCGCCCGGCTGGACACGATCGCCGGGCGGGTCCCGGAGCTGGCGGCGCACGCCCCGGCGCTGCGGTCGGCGTTCGAGAAGCTGGAGTCGCTGCCCGCCGGCTCGGTGAGCATGCAGTACATCCACGGCGACCTGCACCTGGGCCAGGTGCTGCGGACCGTCGGCGGCTGGCTGCTGATCGACTTCGAGGGCGAGCCCGCGGCGCCGGTGGAGGAACGCCACGCGCTGCGGTCGCCGTTGCGCGACGTGGCGGGCATGCTGAGGTCGTTCGACTACGCGGCCCAGCAGCTGCTGGTCGGGCAGCCCGACGAGCCGGCGCTGGTCGAGCGGGCCTTGGAGTGGTCCCAGCGCAACCGGGCGGCCTTCTGCGAGGGCTACGCGGCGGTCGCGGCGGACCCGCGCGAACAGGGCGAGCTGCTGCGCGCCTTCGAACTGGACAAGGCGGTCTACGAAGTGGGCTACGAGCACGCGAACCGGCCGGACTGGCTGGGCGTGCCGCTCGCTTCGATCGCCCGGATCACGAGTGGAGAGGGATGACACCGTGAACGCCGTTCCGGAAGGCCTCCCGGCCGCGGCCCCGCCCGCCGCCGACATCGACCGGCTGCTGGCCGGGTCCCACCACGACCCGCACTCCGTCCTCGGGGTGCACCCGGCGGGCAAGGGGTTCGTGGCGCGGGCGCTGCTGCCCGGCGCCAAGGCCGTCACGCTGAGCGCGGGCGAGCGGCGGTTCCCGATGGAGCCGGTGATCGACGCGCTGTTCGCCGTCGCGGTGCCGGAGCACCCCGGCGACTACCGGCTGGAAGTCGAGTACGACGGGCACACCACGACCGCCGACGACCCGTACCGCTGGCTGCCCACGGTGGGCGAGCTGGACCTGCACCTGATCGGCGAAGGCCGGCACGAACGGCTGTGGGAAGCGCTGGGCTCGCACGTCCGGTCGTACGAGACGGCGAACGGCGTCGTCGCGGGGACGTCGTTCGCGGTGTGGGCGCCGAACGCGCGCGGCATCCGCGTGATCGGCGACTTCAACGGCTGGGACGGGCGCGGGCACCCGATGCGCTCGCTCGGCTCGTCCGGGATCTGGGAGCTGTTCGTCCCCGGCGTCGGCCCGGGCACCTGCTACAAGTTCCGGATCCTCGGCGCCGACGGCAACTGGCACGAGAAGGCCGACCCGATGGCGTTCGCCACCGAGCAGCCGCCCGCGACGGCGTCGGTGGTCACCACGTCCGCGTACCTGTGGGACGACGAGGAGTGGGTCGCCCAGCGCGAGGCGACCGAGTGGGCCGCGGCGCCGATGAGCGTCTACGAAGTCCACCTCGGCTCGTGGCGGCCCGGCCTCGACTACCGCGAGCTGGCCGACCAGCTCGGCGACTACCTCGTCGAGACCGGCTTCACGCACGTCGAGCTGCTGCCGGTGTCGGAGCACCCGTTCGGCGGCTCGTGGGGCTACCAGGTGACGTCGTACTACGCGCCGACGTCGCGCTTCGGCTCCCCGGACGACTTCCGCTACTTCGTCGACCGCCTGCACCAGCGCGGGATCGGCGTGCTGGTGGACTGGGTGCCCGCGCACTTCCCGCGTGACAGCTGGGCGCTGGCGAAGTTCGACGGCACCGCGCTGTACGAGCACGCGGACCCGCGCCGCGGCGAGCAGCCCGACTGGGGCACGCTCGTGTTCGACTTCGGCCGCAACGAGGTCCGCAACTTCCTGGTCGCCAACGCGCTGTATTGGATCGAGGAGTTCCACCTCGACGGCCTGCGCGTCGACGCGGTGGCGTCGATGCTCTACCTCGACTACTCCCGCAAGGAAGGGGAGTGGCTGCCGAACCAGTACGGCGGCCGGGAAAACCTGGACGCGGTGAAGTTCCTGCAGGAGCTGAACGCGACCGTCTACAAGCGACACCCGGGCATCGTGATGGTGGCCGAGGAGTCGACGGCGTGGCCGGGCGTCACGCGCCCGACACACTTGGGCGGTCTGGGTTTCGGCTTCAAGTGGAACATGGGCTGGATGCACGACACGCTCCGGTACCTGTCGCACGAGCCGATCCACCGCGCGTACCACCACAACGAGATGACGTTCTCGCTCGTGTACGCGTGGAGCGAGAACTTCGTGCTGCCGCTGTCGCACGACGAAGTGGTGCACGGCAAAGGATCCCTGTGGGGCCGCATGCCGGGCGACGCCTGGAACAAGGCGGCCGGGCTGCGGTCGCTGCTGGCGTTCATGTGGGCGCACCCTGGCAAGCAGCTGCTGTTCATGGGCGGCGAGTTCGGCCAGGAGGGGGAGTGGTCGGAACAGCGCTCGCTCGACTGGCACCTCCTGGAGGAACCGCTGCACCGCGGCGTCCAGGACCTGCTGCGGTCGCTGAACTCGGTGTACCGGTCGACCCCGGCGCTGTTCAGCCAGGACACCTCGCCCGAGGGCTTCGCCTGGATCGACGCGAACGATTCGAGCGGCAACGTGCTGAGCTTCCTGCGTCTCGGCACCGACGGTTCGCGCCTGGCGTGCGTGGCGAACTTCGCGGGCATCCCGCACCACGACTACCGGGTCGGCCTGCCGGCAGCCGGGCGGTGGCGCGAAGTCGTCAACACCGACGCGGAGGCGTACGGCGGCTCCGGCGTCGGGAACCTCGGGCTCGTGGAGGCGACCGAGGAACCCTGGCACGGCCAGCCGGCCTCGGCGGTGCTGCAGCTGCCGCCCGCGGGCGTCCTGTGGCTGGTCGAAGAGACCGACCCCGCCTGATCCCCGGCCGGGAGCGGCACTTTCGTAGGGAAAGTGCCGCTCCCGGCGCTACCATCGGAGCATGGACGGCTCCGGCGTCCTCGCGAACCTGATCCTCTTCGCCGTGGTCTGCTTCGCGCCCACGGTGCTGTTCTGGTGCGCGCTGCGCGTCCCGCGGCTGGTCCACCGGATCCGCGCGAAGCGGAGCACGCCGTCGCCGTCGGGCCCGCCGATCGAGCGCGTCGCCGCCGACCTGCGCCGCGTGCACCGCCTGCTCGCCGGCTACCCCTCCGGCACGCCCGCCGCTCGGCGCTTCGGGACCCGGCAGGCCTACGACGAGCTGCTCACCCAGGCCTGCCGCCAGGTCGGCGTCCCGCACCGCCTCGCCGAGCTGCCCGAGGGGATGGACCGCGAGATCGAACGGCTGCGCGTCGAGCAGTCGCTGCGGGAGCGCGGACTCGCTGTCCCCTGAGTTGTACGGCTCGTGTACGCGGCCGGGTCACGCTGCCGGCATGCGCTTCCTGATCGGCTTCGTGACACTGCTGCTGCTCGCCCTGGCGCCGCCGGCCCAGGCCGCGGCGAACTTCCCCCGGCTGGCGTCGGTCGACGGCTACCGGCTGACCGCCGGGGACACCTTCGCCACGTACGGGTCCCGGGTCGCCGCGCTGGATCGCCAGCTGACGCCGCGCGGCCTTTCGTGGTTGCTGGGGGACACCAACCGCAAGGCCCGCCCGCTCTGCCACGGCACGTACCTCGCCGCGGCGTTGAAGCCGGCCGGGTTCTGCTGGGAAGACGCCAACGACGACAAGACCAACGACTGGATCCCGCAGGGCCTCACCGGCTCCGGCGACGCTGACCCGGCGACCGGCACCGCCGCCGGCAAGCGCGTCGTCGCGACGTCGTGGCACACCACGGGCGACACCATGGTCCGGCTGTCCTTTGTGGACGCGACCGGGCTGGGGTACCGGCACGTCCTGCTCGTGGAACCGACTTCCGACACCGATTTCGCGGTCGTGGCGGGCCACGGGCACGGCATGACCTGGTCGGGCAACCTGCTCTACGTCGCGACCACCGGCGGCCTGATCCGCGTCTTCGACACCACCCACTTCTGGAAGGTCGACGCGAGCGCGGGCACGGTCGGCCGCGGCGCGGACGGCAAGTACCACGCGGCGTTCTACGACTACGCCATGCCCCAGATCGGCGCGTACTGGTACCCGGGCGGCGGCGCCTGCACGACGGCGGTGGACACGCGCCCGTGCCTCTCGACGCTGTCCTTCGACCACAGCGACTCGACGTTCGTGACGGCGGAACACGCCCCCGAAGCGGGCGGCCGGATCCTGAAGTGGCCGTTCGACCGCACGACGGGCCGTTTGGTTCCGTCGGCGGACGGTCTGGTGCACGCTGCCGAAGGGTTTTCCTCGCCGGTGTGGGGCATGCAGGGCGCGGTGTCCCGGAACGGCTACTTCGTGCTGACGGGAGTGTGCCCGGAGTACGCCGGCGTGGCGGGCGACCACCCGTCCTGCCTGCACGGCGGGGTCGGCGGCGTGTCGACGTCGAGGCTGGCCGGGCAGGCGCCGGTGAACAGCCAGAACCTGTCGTACTGGCCGGCGACGGGGGAGCTGTGGCTGCTCAACGAGCAGCTGCGGGAGCGCGTGGTGGTGCACGTGCCCTGGACGACGTTGACCGGACGGGCCTGAAACGCGGAAGAACCCCGCCACCGAGGTGACGGGGTTCTTCCGTGAGTCCGGCTCAGTCCAGGTAGTCGCGCAGGACCTGGGACCGCGACGGGTGGCGCAGCTTCGACATCGTCTTCGACTCGATCTGCCGGATGCGCTCACGGGTCACCCCGTACACCTGGCCGATCTCGTCGAGCGTGCGCGGCTGGCCGTCCGTGAGGCCGAAGCGCAGGCGGACCACGCCCGCCTCGCGCTCGGACAGCGTCTGCAGCACCGACTGGAGCTGGTCCTGCAGCAGCGTGAACGACACCGCGTCGACCGCGACGACCGCTTCGGAGTCCTCGATGAAGTCACCGAGCTGCGAGTCGCCCTCGTCGCCGATCGTCTGGTCGAGCGAGATCGGCTCACGCGCGTACTGCTGGATCTCCAGGACCTTCTCCGGGGAGATGTCCATTTCCTTGGCGAGCTCCTCGGGCGTCGGCTCGCGGCCGAGGTCCTGCAGGAGTTCGCGCTGTATGCGGCCGAGCTTGTTGATGACCTCGACCATGTGCACCGGGATGCGGATGGTGCGGGCCTGGTCGGCCATCGCGCGGGTGATCGCCTGGCGGATCCACCACGTGGCGTACGTCGAGAACTTGTAGCCCTTGGTGTAGTCGAACTTCTCCACCGCGCGGATCAGGCCGAGGTTGCCCTCCTGGATCAGGTCCAGGAACGCCATGCCGCGGCCGGTGTAGCGCTTGGCCAGCGACACCACGAGCCGGAGGTTCGCCTCCAGCAGGTGGTTCTTCGCCCGCTCGCCGTCGCGCACGATCCACTTGAGATCGCGGCGCATCTGCGTGACGAGCTTCTCGCCCTCCTCCTCGGCGGTGCGCACGCGCTCGGCGGCGTAGAGCCCGGCCTCGATCCGCTTGGCCAGCTCCACCTCCTCCTCCGCGTTCAGCAGCGCGACCTTGCCGATCTGCTTGAGGTAGGCACGCACGGAGTCGGCGGACGCGGTGAGCTCGGCGTCCTTGCGCGCCTGGCGCAGTGCCTCGGACTCCTCCTCGTCCCAGACGAAGTCCGGGTTGTCGGAGCTCTTGGCGGCGGCCTTGTCGGCGGCGGCGCCACGGCGGCGCTGCGCCGGGGTCTCCTCGTCCTCGTCGTCGTCCTCGTCGTCGTCGGCCGAAGCGGAGTCCGGCTCGTCGTTGACGGTTTCGTCGACGACGTCGACCTCGACCTCTTCCAGGTCCGACAGGTCGGGCGAGTCGAGTTCGGCTTCGTCGAGTTCGCCAGGACCGTCCGGATCGCCGTCTTCGGTCTTCGCGCCCTTGGTCACGGCCTTCTTCGCCGGGGCCTTCTTGGCCGGGGCCTTCTTGGCGGTGGTGGTCTTGCGGGCCGCAGGCTTCGCCGTCCCGGTGGCTGCCTCTTCGGCCGGCTCGCCGGCTGCGGTCGCTGTCTTCGTCCCGCCTCGGGTTGCGGTTCTTGCGGCTGCCACTTACGCCCTTTCGCAGCGGTCGATCATGACGAGCAACGGCCTGGCGGCCACTGCTGCCTCACATTCGGGGATCACGCCTCGGCCTGCGGTTTTGCCCTCCGCAGCCGTGGGCCGTGTTCCATTGTAACGACGGTACGCGCATGCGGTGCGAAGCGATCACCCTCAGCCGCGTCGCGAGCGCCGGATCGGCGCCCGATCAGTGCTGGATGCCCTCGGCCGCGGCGGCCGCGGCGCCGACGATCCCGGCGTTGTTCTGCAGCGTCGCCACCAGCACCGGAGTGCGGATGTCCAGCAGCGGCACCCATTTCTCGGCCTTCTTGCTGACGCCGCCGCCGACGATGAACAGGTCCGGCCAGATCAGGTTCTCGAGCACGGTCAGATAACGGTGCACCCGCTTGGCCCATTCGGGGTAGGAGAGCCCCTCGTTGTCCTTCACCGAGGCCGCCGCGCGCTTCTCCGCGTCGTGGCCGTCGATCTCCAGGTGGCCGAACTCGGTGTTCGGGACGAGCTTGCCGTCCTGGAACACCGCGCTGCCGATCCCGGTGCCGAAGGTGAGCAGCGCGGTCACGCCCTTGCGCGCGACCGGGTCGCCGAAGCGGATCTCGGCCATGCCCGCCGCGTCGGCGTCGTTGAGCATCGCGACCTGGTCGACGCCGCGGCCGAGCCGCTTGGCGAACAGCGCGTCGGCGTCGGTGCCGATCCACTGCTTGTCGATGTTGGCCGCGGTGTGCGCGACGCCCTTCTTGACGACGGCGGGGAGCGTCACGCCGACCGGGCCGTCCCAGCCCGCCTGCGTGACGATGTCGTGCACGACGTCCGCCACCGCCGACGGCGTGGACGGCTTCGGCGTCTCGATCCGGATCCGGTCGCCGATGAGCTGGCCCTTTTCCAGGTCGACCAAGGCGCCCTTGATCCCGCTGCCGCCGATGTCGATGCCGAAACCTCGGCGGGTCGCCTCCACCACGGACGTGGTCCCTTCTCGCACGATTCAGAAGCCTGCCTCGGAGACTTTAACCGGATGTGGTGACATGGCGGACGTGGGAGTTGACGAGTCGTTGCTGAAAAGCGTCGCGGAGCAGGTCGCGACGGAGGCCGCCGAGCTGGTCCGCGAGGCCTGGGAGGGGATGGCGAACGGTCGTTCGGTGGCCGTGGGGACCAAGTCCGCGGACACCGACGTGGTGACCGCGGTCGACCACGAGTCCGAACGCCTGATCCGCGCCCGGCTGGCCGAGCTGCGGCCGGGGGACGAGGTGCTCGGCGAGGAGGGCGGCGGTACCGCGGGCGACGGCGTGACCTGGGTGGTCGACCCGATCGACGGCACGGTCAACTTCCTCTACGGGCTGCCGTGGTTCGCGGTGTCGGTGGCGGCGCAGGTCGACGGCGAGTCGGTGGCGGGCGCGGTCGTGGAGCCCGCGAGCGGCCGCGTCTGGACGGCGGCCCGCGGCCAGGGCGCGTACCTGGACGGCCGCCGCCAG
>NZ_JAAGNB010000180.1:0-42896 GCF_010550475.1 Amycolatopsis sp. SID8362 | reverse complement strand
CCGCCGCCAAGCCGGCCACCACGCGCTCGACCACCACGCGCACCCGCGCCACCGCGGCCAAGCCGGCCGCCAAGGCCACCGCCACCAAGGCGGCCCCGAAGACCGCGGCGAAGACCACCGCGGCCAAGGCCACCACGGCGAAGGCCACCACCACCCGCGCCAAGGCCGCCGCCAAGCCGGCCGCGACCAAGACCGCCGCGGCGAAGAAGCCCGCCGCCGCCAAGGCCCCGGCCAAGCGCACGTCGGCCGCCAAGAAGAAGTAACACCGCTCGAAGGGGCCCCGCACCGAGGTTCGGTGCGGGGCTCTTCCGCGTTCCTCGGGTTCGGCTCGCCGCTGTACTCGGCCGAGATGCGGAGCACGGGTCAAGGGTGGCAGAGCGAACCGGGCTCGGGAGGATGCACGGCGAACGACGACCACTCGCACGTGGTCACACCGGATCAGCATGACCGCGAACTTCGTCGACGTCCGGTTCGAAGTTCATCCCGCGCAGAAACCCTCCGAGGTCTTTGCCGTGTTGCGCCACGAGGGGGGAGGTAGCGGCTCACCAGCGGCCGCGCAAGGCGTGCCTGGACGCGTTCAGTCCGGACGGATCCAAGGAATGCGCAACCGGACCGCACAGCCGGTCGGCGAAAGTGCGGATCTGTTCGGGGACTTCGCTTTCCGCTGATCATGCGGTCGATCGGCGGGCTGATCGGGTTCCGCCGGGATTCGTCGCGCACCGCCGCGCGGAGGCTGGTCCGGCGCCGAGCCCGGTCTCGGATCTGCCGGCGCCGGTGTGGGTGGTGCACGGCGCGACCTCGCCTCGCTGCAGGCGCGCCCAGCCGTGCCGGTCCATCCGTTGCCGACGGCGCAAAGGCCGCGATGACGGCGCCTCGATCCGGAAGCGGCTACGCGGCGGTCGGCCCCGATCATGGTGCGGCCACCGGCCAGCGTGACGCCCGCCGGCGTGCAGTGCACGACAACGCCCCATTTCCGCGCTGGTGGCCGCTGCGGCTTCGGCGCTGCCGCGTGAAACCCCGAGTGGGCGATAGCCGGGTGCCGGGATGCCCGGACGCGAGTTGTCCGTTCTGAGCCGACGAGTTCGCGGTAAGGTCACCCCGGCCAGGGGCAGGTGGCGGTATTTCGAGCGACGGGGGGTTTGCATGGTCGTCCCGCACGAGGTTCCGCTGGGACCGCGCGTGTTCGTCAACCGGCTGCCGGACTTCGGCCGGATGGCTGCATTCTGGGAACTGCGGCGGCCCGGTGCCCCGCGGATCGGAGTCTGCTCGGGACTGCCCGGCGTGGGCAAAACGGCGTTCGTCCGGCGGTGCGTGCAGGGGGCGCGCGACGCCGACGCGTTCCCGGGCGGCGACCTGCACGTCGACTTCGGCCCGGTCGACGGCGAACGGCTGTCCGTGTCCGACGCGCTCGCCTCCTGCTTGAACGCGCTGGGCGTCGCGAGGGAAGTGCTTCCCGCCTCGCTGGCCGAACGGGCGAACCAGCTGCGCACCATCACCGCGCACAGGCCGGTCCTGCTCGTGCTCGAGGACGTCACCGACGCCGCGCAGGTGCTGCCGTTCGTGCCCAACAGCCAGGCCAGCGCCGTTCTGGTGACCAGCAGCGGGCGGCTGAGCGAGCTGATCGTCGACGGCGCCGAGCCGATTCCCCTGGAACCGCTCGACGGTGAGGACGGTGCGCACCTGCTCCGCGAGCTCGTCGGCCCGCGAGCCGAAGCCGAACCGGGGGCGGTCGCGGAACTCGTCCGGCAGTGCGCGGGACTTCCCGTGGCGCTGAAGGTGGTCGCGGCCCGTCTTGTCGCCCGCCCGGCGTTGTCGATCGCTTCGTTGGCCCAGCGGATCGCGGAGGATGACGGCGGGCTGAACGCGTTCACCGCGCGCGGCCAGGAGAAGGTGTCCGCGGTGTTCTCGGCCGCATACGACGCGCTGTCCGCGGAGGCGGCCCGGCTGTACCGGTTGCTGGGGCTCGTGCCCGGGCCCGACCTGCCGCTCGATGTCGTGGCGTCGGTTGTCGACCGGCCCCGTTCCGTCGTCGCCGAGCTGGTGGAGTCGCTCGACGACGCGGGCTTGCTCAGCGTGGGATCCACCGGCAGGCTCTCCCTGCATCCGATGGTTCGCCGGCATGCCGCGCACCTGGCCCGGCTCCGGGACCCGGCCGACGAGCAGGACGCGGCGTTGCGGCGCCTCGTTGACCACCTGCTGGTCAAAGCGGCTTTCGCGGACCAGGCCGTGCTGGGCGCCGGCCGCTATCGGTGCACGCCCGCGGAGCTGACGCGGGCCAAGTCATCGCCGTTCACCGGCCCGGGCGCCAAGGCCGCAGCCTTGGACTGGCTCGACACCGAACGGCAGGCTCTGCTCGCCGCGCAGCGGCTCGCGGCAGAACAAGGGCGGCACACCGAATCGTGGCAGCTCGCCGAAGCCTTGACCGCGCTGTACGTCACCAAGCGGTACCTGGTGGACTGGACGATCTCCAGCGAGCTCGGTGCGAGTTCGGCTCGCCACGTGGGCAATTCGCGTGCGGAAGCGCGGTTGCGCAGCTTCGTGTCGCGGGCGTGGACCGATCTCGGCAGGCTTGATCGCGCCGAAGACGAGCTGATCACCAAGGCGCTGCCGATCGCCGAGGAGTCGGCGGACGTGCGGCTGCGGGCATCGGTGTGGGAGCTGGTGGGACGGTTCCGCGACGAGACGGCACCGGAAGCCGCCGCGGAAGCCTACGAACACGCGATCGAGCTCTTCAGTTCGCAGGACGACGCCCGGGGCGTGGCGTTCGTGACGTTCTTCCTCGGCTGCTCGCTGCACCGCAGCGGCCGGCGAGACCTCGCCGAGGAGACGTTGCGCCGGTCGCTGCCGCTGATCCGGGCGGTGCCGGACACCCGGATGGAAGGCCGCTGTCTCACCGAGCTCGGGGCCGTCCTGTTCGCGGCCGGCCGGCCGGACCTGGCGCACCGCGAGCTGACGCAGGCCGTCGCCTTGCTGACGCGGGGCGGTTACCCGTACTTCGAGGCTCAGGCGCACGAGAAGCTCTTGGCGATCGCGGAGGCCGACGGCGAGGTCGCGGACGCGCGCGCGGCCCTGACCCGCCTGGCGGAGATCCACCTGAACCTCGGCAGCTCTCGGGCCGCCGATTTCAGGGAGCGGCTGGACCGGCTTACTCCGGCGTGAACTTCAGGGACAGCCGTAGCGCGCGCCGACCGGCGCGCACTGTCAGCTCCCGGTCTCGCAGGGACCCGGACAACCAGCAGCAGTAGATCGCGGATGCCGCGATCGCCACGTCCCCGTCTTCTCCGGCGACCTGCACGGAGCCGGTGCCGCGGACCACGGCGAAGAAGCCATCGTGCGTCGCCGTCACCGCGAGCCGGGCGCCGGGGTTCGCGGTGAGGGTCGAACGGGCCCAGAGATCGGCGTCGGGACGCGCGAGCACACGGTGGCGGGTGACGGCAGCCGCTCGTTCGCCCACCTTCAGGTCCGGTTCGGTTTCGTCCGCGACGATGTGGGAGTCGGTCTCGTCGCCGTCGCGCACGGCGGCCGCCGGGTACCTGGTGAGGGTCAGGAGTTCCGCTTCCGGTGCGACGTTCCGCACGAGGTGAGACGTCACCGGACGGCGAAGTGGGTCGGGCACGGGAATGCGGCGAAGGGGCGCTGCCGATTCCGGCGGGGGAAGAGTCAGTTTTTCGTAGATCAGGTCGCGAAGGTTCGCCGCCGCGGCACCGGTGTGGGCGAAGACCCGTGAGGCGATCGCGGCGAACCGGCCGGGCTGGTGGTCCGCGCGTGCCTTTTCGATTTGGTCGAGGAGAGGCGGCCGGGGGCAGGAGAGTGGGGGCGGTCCGGGCCAGCTCGTGCGGTGGGGAGCCGGCGACCGTTTCGTCGGTGGGGGCGCTCAGCAACAGCGGCTTGTCGAGTGCGGCGGCCACGAGCCCGAGGGACCCGTGGTCGGTGATCACCTGGTCGGCGGCGATCAGCGCGGCCTGCCAGCCGGCGTGCGGGGGCATCAGGAGCAGGCCGGCGTCCAGCGCGGACGCCAGCCAAAGGGTGATCTGGTGTCGGCCGTAGTACGCCCAGATGTTGGGGTGCAGGACCGCGCAGACCTGGTAGGAGTCGCCGGGGAGCTCGCCCAGCAGGCGTAGGGGGAGGGAATGCCAGCGGCCGAGCAGCGAGTGCCGTCGCCACGTCGACGCGAGCGTCACCAGCGTCCGGTCGCCGGTGCCGAGCTCGGCGCGGTAGCGAGCGCGGTCGGAGCGGCTGGCCCGTACGCGGTCGAACACCGCGTCGCCGACGACCGCGGTCCGCCCTTCGCTGGCGGGACAGCTGGCGAGCAGCTGTTCGCGTTGTTCGGGATGCTGCAGCACCACCGTGGCGCGGCCGTCGCGGAGGACCGCTTCCGGTGGCAGGCCGGCAAGCCGCACCCCGGTGCCCGCGCTGCCGGGGACGTACTTGTTGAAGCCGAGCCCGTGGGGCAGGACGACGGTGTGTGCGGTGAGGTGGTCGAAGTCGATGTTTTCGCTTGCGGAAAGGGCGAGGTCGTAGGGAGTTTCCCCGCGGGTGATCGACGACCAGGGAATCGGGGGCACACCCGCTTCACGCAGGACTTCGGGGACGGTCCCGCTGAAGGGCGAGGTGTCGTTGACCGTGAAGACGAACCGGACCCGGAAGTCGTCCCGGAACAGATCGACGGCTTCCAGGAGGCGGTACGTGGAGGTCAGCGTCCGGGCGACGACCAGAACGGTCCGCTCATGCTCGAACGTATCCCAGACGCTGCCGGCTGCCGGCTGCCGGCTCCCGGCTCCCGGCTCCCGGCTCCCGGCTCCCGGCTCCCGGCTCCCGGCTCCCGGCTCCCGGCTCCCGGCTCCCGGCTCCCGGCTCCCGGCTCCCGGCTCCCGGCTCAACGTATTGTATCATTCCGATTACTCATTGTGAATTCGATGGGTTTCGCGCGCCCGTGGTGGCTTTCCGGGAGCCTAGCCGGTTGAGCCGGTGGTTCTTCGTGACCGCCGCCGTGATCTGTGTTGCGTCGTCTGGTGCGGGCTGCCGTCTCCTCGACGGCCAATCGCGCCGGCCGTGATCGACCAGGTGGCGCCTGCGATCCACGCCACGGTTGGTCAGTCACCGCCGACCGGGTCGTCGTGGCGGGCACGACCGGAACCGCGATCGACAGCGGAACCGTTCGGGCCGACGATCTTCTGTCAGCTGCCGGTGGGTTCCTCGGCCCGGCTGGTGGGCGTCCCGGTCGAGCCCGTTGATCCGTATTGTGAGGCGACACGCGCTGGATGGATGGGGGCGGTCATGACCACCAACGAGGTGATCCTTGACCTGTTGGAGCGCTATGTCCTGCGTGCCGGTGAAGGGGTTGAGCGGGTGCGGCGATGGCCCGACGGCGTTGCGGTGACCACGAGTGCCGGCAGGCATCTGGTGGCGGGGTCGGAGGCCGCGTCGTGGTCGGTGAGCCGGGAGGCGTGGGTGGCCGACGTGGTCGAGGCTGTCCGCGACGACATCATCGTCAACGGGGGTGGCAACCCGGCGGAGCGCCACGGGTTCCTCCTGCTTGCCGACGGTCGCGACGTGTACGTCAACGACGCCGCTGCCGTCGCCGAGCTGGGCCGGCGGTTGGAGGATGGCCTCGACCCCACCGCCTATGCCGAGATCCTGGCGGAGTTCCATCCCTACACCTCCGCGGTGAGCAAGGTGTTGTCCACACCGGACCAATTGCGCCTGCTGATCGGTCACGAGGACATCCCGGACATCGAACCGCCCCGAGTCGAGCGGACGGCGACGGGTCTGGTCCTGACCTTCAGCTCGATCTACCAGTACCGGTGGCCGGTCGAGGGACCGTTGCTCGATCTCGCCGCGTGGACGGTGCGGGTGCCCCGAGGGTGTCCGGCGCGCTGGGAGACCCGGCGCGTGGCGCAGCGGATCAGGCTCGCGCCTCACCCAGGGATCGGCGGCCGCCTGGGCAGCCGCAATTCCCCGGTGGTGGACCGGGAGGACACCATGGCCTCGGACGCTTCGGCAGTTCAGGCCGAAGCGGATCGAATCGCGGATCTGTGGCGCGATGACGACCGGGGCGCCGGTGCGTGAGCTCAGCCGGGCTGTCGGACAGCAGCTCAGTCGTCGACCTGGTCCTGCGAGCGGACGACTTCCTCGGCGACGACCTCGATCACCTGGTCACGGTCACCGGGTTCGAGCACCCGAGGGTGGGGAAGCTCGACGCGTAGGTGATTGATGATGACCTGGGTGGTGTTCGAGGACTTGGTGCGCAGTTCGGCGTAGACCGCCCAGGCCAGGTCGGCGGCCGCGACGATCAACGCCGCCAGGGAAACCCCGTCGACGTACTGATCGGCTGGACGGTGCGGAGTCGTCCCGTGCCGGTCGTCCAAGGCGGCCTCGGTCGCCACCTTCAGGCCGGGCCAACGGCCGTTCTCCAGGCGCCGCGCCGCCACGCGGGCGATCTGCCGGACCGGATCGTCATACACCGTCATGCGAATCCCTCTCGTCGTCAGTACCGGGCGATGGCCTCGATAACCTCGGTAGGTGGCAGGTTCCCGGTCACGCCGAGCCAACAGCGTTGCAGCGCCTCGGCTCCCTGGACGGCCACCAAGCGCGCCAGGTCACCCACGAGGGAACGGTCCACCGGCCTGGCGTGTCGGGTCAGTGTCACGATGGCGCGAACCGTGAACTCCAACGCCTTGTCCGCCTCTCCGCGCGCCTCCGCGAGCCGGCTGAGTGCCGTGAACGCCTGGGCCTCGCCGCCGTGGTCACCGAGTTCCTCGTGGATTGCCTGGGAACCACGGAAAAACGATTCGGCCACGTCAAGCCTACCGCCGTGCTGCGCGACCACGCCGAGGGAGTAGTAGCAGAGTGCGGTGTCGGCCCGCAGGCCGAGCCGCTCGTTGCGGACGAGCGATTCGCGGAACCAGTGCTCGGCATCGGCCAGTTCGCCGCGCCGCAGGGCGAGTGAACCGAGGTAAATCTCGATCACCGCTTCGTGAGCCGGGTTGGCCAGCATGCGGCACGCGTCCCGTGCCCTGAGATAGCACGCTTCGGCCTCCGCCAGCAGCCCTCTTTTCTGAGCGATCACTCCCAGTTCACGGTGGTCGGCGGCGACGCCGTACCAGTCGCCTTCGTTCTTCGCCTGGACGAGAGACCTGCGGTAGCAGGCTTCTGCCTCGTCGAGCCGTCCGGCCCGGTAGGCGAGCAGGCCGGCCCGGTAGTCGTCCATGGGGGATACCCCGGCCCGGTTGCTGGGCACTTTCGCCAGTTCGCGCTGCTTGCGGTGCCAGGAGCCGGCTTCCGCTTGGCGTCCCTGTTTGCCGGCGATCGTGGCCAGCGCGTCGCAGATCTCGGCGACGTTGCGGGACACTTCCGGCACCCATTTGTGGGTCACGAGGATCTCGTAGATCTCGGTGTAGGCGTGCTTGGCCCGATCGAGTGCGCCTGCCCGGTGTAGCCGGTGCGCCCGCGTGATCACCAGGTAGCGCCAGAGGGAAGCAGCAGGGCTCTCCGGCTTGCCGGTGTTGTCTTCGGCGAACCAGACCATGCGGTCGATCCGCGCCGAACCGGCGAGGCCGTCGAGGGGCGGTGGTCCGGCAGCGGCGGATTCGAGCCGCAGCAGCGCCTGGTCGGTCCACCCCAGCGCCTCCTGCTGGGCACCTTCGGCCGACCAGTACCGGTCGAGTGCTTGGAGGATGATCCGGGCGGCGCGCCAGCGCTGTCGCTTGAGGCTGTAGGTCAGCAGGTCGCCGAGGTTGCGCCGGTGCAGCCCAAGCATGGCGAGCGGGGCGCCGTCGTTGCCGCTGTCGATCTCCCTGCTCGCCCAGCCCGCGAAGGCGACGAAGGCATCAAGCAGGACGATGTGGGCCGCTGCGCGTTCCATGACATAGGTGTTGTGACTCTCGGCGCGCCACGCGGCGACCAAGTAGGCCGGGAGTGCCGGGTGGACCGCGTGGGTCGAGCCCCGCAACGGGCTCAACAGCCCGGCATCGCCGGCTTCGCGCAGGGCCGCGGTCCAGGCGTCGAGGTCCGCGTCGGAGAACCTGGTCGGCACGGCGGGCTGCTGGGAGAACAGGGCAAGCACGCCGGCGTCGACGGCACCGTGGAACAGCGCGACCACCACCAGCAGCCTGCGGGTCTTGGCGCACAGGTGGTTGAGGGAATACGTGGTGCTCGCCGCCAGCGAGGTCGTCCGGCTGCCGACGTCGTCGTCCGGGAGCGGGCGGAGCCCGCGCAGTTCGTGCAGCAAAGCCCTCGGTCGCGTGTCGTCCAGCCGCGGCAGGATCAACCGCATGCTCAGCGGGTGGCCGTCCAGCCACTCCATCAGCTCGCCGAACGCGCGGTCCTCGCGGCGGCTCTGCCCGCCGGGGTGCCTCGCCAGCAGGTGGTCGGCGTATTCGTTCGCTTCCTCGCCGGAAAGGCCAGGCACCGGCAGCCGCCGGACGTCACCGAGCCACGGTTCGGTGGACCGGCTCGTGATGAGCACCGCGCTGCGGCCACCCGCCGCCACCTCGGCCAGAAAGGCAAGCAGTTCGTCGCGGCCGGCCTTGTCGAGCGGCGGGATGGCCGTGGCCGGGTCCGGCTTCGAGTGCACCGCCTCGAAGTTGTCCCACACCACCAAGGCCCGCCGAGCCGCCAGCGCCGCCAGGACCCGCCTGCGGCGCTCGCCAGGGGTGAGCAGCTCGGAACCCGTGCCGAGGAGCTGCGTTCCGACGGCGGACAAGACCGCCTGCAGCGTGAACGAAGCACTACCGGGCTCGAAGGAGTGCCAGACCACGAGGTTCGGCTCGGCGACCGCGCCGGTGTCCCGCCACCACCGCCCGAATGCCTTCGCCAGCTCGGTCTTGCCGGTCCCGGCCGGGCCGTGCAACAGCACCACTCCGCGAATTCGGGCCGCGACCTCCAGGTCATAGAACAGGCCATCCCGGCCGACGAACGCGTCGTGCGCCTCGAACTGTCCGGCCGACGCGGTGGTGCCTGCCGCCTGACCCGCGGTGGCGCCGGACGGCGGTGCGGACTGGTGCTCGAACACGAGGTCACGGCACGAGTAGTGCACCGGAACCATCCAGTCCGACAGCGGCTGCGGACCCTTGCGGCTCGGCCGCGTGTTCTCGGCGGCCAGGCAGCTACGGCCAACGGTGACTGCGTCGGCGACTCGACCACCTGCGACGAGGTGGGCATAGAACCCCGTCATGAACCGCGCGGCCGCGACCGCGTACACGCTGTAGGCCATCGCGACCACCGAAGACGTACCCTCGGCCAGCAGCCGGGTGGCGATGGATACCTCCAGTTCCTTCCCGATCGCGCCGGAATGACAGGCGTTGAGCACCACCAGCGGCACCCCAGCCACGGCAAGCGCCTCCGCCACATCACCAGCGGGCACCGGGTCCTCGCCGCCATCGGGACGTTCGAACCCGAGAACACCGGTGTCGGCGAACCTCGTGCCGTGCCCGTCGAAATGCACCACGTGGAAGGGCTCACCCGCCGCCAGCGCGGCCCGCAACGTCTCAGCCAACCCCTCAAGGGTCGGCGGGCGGAGCACCACCAGCTCCACCTGGTCCCGGACCAGGGCCAGCTGCTCGAGCAGCGGCCGAGCGATCGTGCGGTAGCCGACGTCACCGGCGCCCCTCGGCCGCGAGATCACCATCAGCACCCGCAACCGCCGGTAATCGATGCGCACGGGCCCGGCAGACCCACCGGGTATCCGACGGCTGATGGTGGTGCCGGTCAGGGCCAACGGCTGCGGGGAAGCCGGATCGTGCACCAGCTCCCACGGTAGCGCCAGCCACCTGGGCACCGCCGACCGGAAGACGATCTCCTCGATCGGGCCGCCACGGACGACGTCCCGAGCCGGACCGGCGCCGAAGACGGCGTCGAACACCCGGACGCCCCACTCGCCGAGCCGGCCCGCCACCTGCCCGCCGCGCTCGTCGTACACCCCGAACGGCGTGTGGAGGTAGTCCTCCAGGTACCAGCGCAGATCCGCGAGTTCCTTCGTCGTCAACGGCCAGTCCAGCCGCACCGGTTCCCCCACCTGCCGCGGATTCCCGTTGCCGACGGCAGCAGACACCGCGGCCCGCCCGTCGGCACCAAGATCCACGTACAGACGCTTGATGGCAATCCACCCCCGCCCCAGGATGCCACAGGCACCGTCGTCGTGCGGTGTACAAGCGAACCGGCGAGTTCGCCCTGTCGCCGTCGAGCACCGACGCGCACAACTGACATCGTTGTCCGGTGACGATCACGGGAGTGGTGGACCCCGCTGCAACGCCTGGCAGGGGCTTCCCGGTGCACAACACCGAAAAGGGCGACTCCCGCCGCAATCGCTGCCAAGTCGCCACCCGCATCGCGAACACGCTGGACACCTCCAGCGGGAATCCGGGTTTCCGGACCGGCGCCGACACCTGAGCACGAATGAGGATTCGTCAGGGTTGCGCTGCCTTGCCCCGTGCCGTGATCGTTGTCCGGCCATCGCCGGCCGGTCTCACCGGGACTGGCGCTGATTCGACGTGTTAAGGAATCGAGTGCTCATGCGTTACATGGGTCGCCGGTGCGCTGATCGGCATGGACTTCCAGTTCGACGGCCTGCACCGGCCGGTGATCGTGGTCGGCGGCGGCCAGGCGGGACTGTCGATGTCCCACTGCCTGACCACTGCCGGGGTCGGGCACGTGGTGCTCGAACGCGAGCGCGCGGGACACGAATGGCGGACTCGCCGCTGGGACAGTTTCTGCCTGGTCACGCCGAACTGGCAATGCCGGCTGCCCGGGTTCCCCTACCTGGAAAACTACGTGAAGGCGTTCGGCGTCCCGCTGCACGATGGCGTCGAGGCGACGCGGCTGCGGCAGCTGCCCGGCGGCGGGTTCCGGCTCACGACCTCGGCCGGGGAGCTGACTGCCGACCACGTCGTGCTGGCCACCGGCCCTTACCAGGTGCCGCTGAAGCCGCGGCTGGCCGAGCGGCTGCCCGAGCACGTCGTGCAGCTGCACTCGGCCGGCTACCGCTTTGCTCCTTGCTCTCGTCGGAAGCTCCGGCCGCTCAACACGCGTCGGCCAACGTCCCGTAGCCGACCGAATTCTCTTGCAGGGCTGTGAAAGTGGACCAGTAGCGCCGCACACTGACCGAATCGGACAGGTAGACAGCCGTGTGCTCGTGCGGCAGAACAACCGTGGAGACGTTGTTCTCGGTCAGGTAGATGACGAAGGGCTTGGTCGTCCCGGCGGAAGCCGGGTTCTCCTTGACCACGCCGGCCTTCACCAGGCGCCGGTCGGCGAGCGCTGTGATGTGGTCCCGCTGGGCGTGCCGAACCTCCGGAGGAACGAGTTCGTGGTTCACCGCTGCCGAGCCCAGCAAGACGGTGTGTCGGTGCCGCCGATCTTGGTCGAGCTGCCGGACCTGCCGGGTGAAGATCTCCTGGTCGACTTCGTCCGCCTGAAGGACGTGTCCTAGGACCGCGTGTGCGTACGCGGACGTCTGCAGAAGGTCCGGCACGACGTGCGGGGCCCATTGGAACGTGCGAAGCGCGTGCCGTTCGTACACGTCCTGGAGACTGGGTTCGCCCGGCGTGAGGATTTCGACATGGCTCGTGCGCTCGGATTGCCGGTGAAGCTGCATCAAGAGCTGGCGTTCGGCGGGCGAAACCCGCAGATAGCCGAGAATCCAGCCCAGCTGCCCGGACTCGATCGACCGCTCTCCGGTTTCCCAGCCGGAGAGGCTGGACGGGCTGAACCCCAGCTTGCCGGCCAATTCGCGGAGGCTCATACCTCGGCTTTCGCGAAGCTCTCGTAGCGCGCAGCCGAGCACATAGAAGCCGGGGCAGCGTGAAGGTCCGTCGGTCATGCCGAACGCCGTTCCGTGAGTAGGTGATACCGCGGGGCCGGGATGACGCCCGCGTCGACGTCGGCCGCATGGGACTGGAGGAGGTCCAGCAGTTCCTCGACCTTGTCGGCGACTCGGTGCTCCTCGTCCGACGTCGCAGTACCGTCCTGCAGCTGAACGGCGAGCAGGCCGATCTGCCACTGTGTTGCCTCGATCGCGTCGAGGAGTTTCGTGGTGTCGCGGGACATGGGAACTCCGATCGAGGGTCGCGGCGCGTCCGAAGAGGACAAGCGGCGCAGCCCGTTCAGGACGCGGCAGAGGTGAACGTATTCGGCTTCCTCCGCATAACGCAGGTAGGTGGCCGAAGGCCATCCGTTCTCTTCACCTCGTTCGCTGCTGTCCATGTCATACAGCGTGATCAACAGCTCGCGGCGGGGGAAGCGAAGATCGGGCCTCCGGGGGCCGGGGCGGGCACAAACGGGGCCTCTTCGGGGCCTGTCCGTTGCCCTCGAAGAACGCTTCGTTCACACTGAACGACAGACAATGACGGGGGACGACCATGGAAGAATGGACCGCCCAGCGCGCGGCCGCATTGTGTGCGGCCATGGGGTACACCCTCGGCGAGTTCGCCGAATACCTGGGACTGTCCCGGTCGACGGTGGCCAAGTGGAACCGGAAGACCAATCCGCGAAACCCGGGACGCGAGGCACAAGACCTGCTGTCGGTGGCGTTGACGAAAGCTTCGCCCGCCGTGCGAGCGCAGTTTCACCAGCGGGCGGGGGAAGTGCCGCAGGACTGGACGGCAGGCGAACCGCGCGCGCAGGTCGTCGATTCGGCTGCACAGGCCGAACAACTGGCCAACGAGGTCGCGGCACTGGGCTCGGATGCCGACCTGATCGAGTACCAGCGAGCTGAGCTGGGCCGGCTGGCTGTCGAGTACGTTCACGCCCCGCTGCCCGCCGTCTTCGAGGACCTGCGACACGTTCAGAACACCCTGACGCAGGCATTGCGGACGCCTCAACGTCCCAGCCAGACCCACGACCTGATGTTCCTTGCCGGAGTCACTTCGATACTGCTCGCCCACGCGAGCCAGAACCTCGGTGATCACGGCGCGGCTCTGAAGCATCTCCGGGCCGCGGCGACGCTGGCGACCGCGGTGGACAGCACCTCGCTGCGCGCCTGGACGTGCGGTTCTTCGGCCTTGTTCCACGAATGGTCCCGGCGGCCGGCCGCCGCGGTGACCGATGCCCTGAAAGGGTTGCAGTACAACGCCGGTCTCCAGACGCGGCAGCGCCTGCTGGCCATCGCCGCGCGTTCCGCGGCACGCGCGGGACGAGCTGACACGGCGCATGAACTGCTCGCCCGTCTCGACGAGCTCCCGGAGCGCGGATTCGCGTCCGCGGACTCGGTGGAGGGCTTCGGTGGATTGCTGTCGTTCCCGGCGACCAAAAAGGTCTACTACGTCGGCGGTACGTACGCGCTTCTCGGTGAACACGATGCGGCGCAACGTTTTTCCGCTCAGGCGATCCGGGCCTACGAGACGGGCTCGCCGGAGGAGCGGTCGTACGGTGACTTGGCCCTGGCGCGCTTGGACCACGCGCACGCGTGCCTCGGCCAGGACGACTTCGACGGGGCGGCGGCGTCGGTCGCGCAGATCCTCGACTTGCCCCCGGCGGAGAGGATCAGCCAGCTCGACGAGGCGGTCACCACGCTCCGTGATCGAGCACGGCAGCTGGCCGGCCGCCAGCACCGCGCCGCCCGCGAGCTGTCGGACGGCCTCACCGGCTACCTCGTCGAACGACCCCGCGCTCTACCATCGGGATGTGCCTGACCTCGTTCTGCCGGAAGTGCTCGATGCCGCCTGCCGCCGCGCGGGTCTCGACCTCGCCGGCGCGACGCCCCTGCGTAACCACGCCAACGACGTGTATCTCCTCCCGTTCGCCGGCGGCTCCGGCGTCGTGGTGAAGGTCGCTTCGAAGGCCGAAGGGGATCGAGCGACCCGAGCTGTTCGGCTCACGCTCTGGCTGGCCGAACACGGCTTTCCCTGCACCCAGCCGGCCGAGGTCGAGCAGCCTGTCGTCCTCGGCGATCGTGTGGTCACGTTCTGGCGGTTCTATCCGCAGAATGAGCGTGGCGTCCCTTCCGCGGGCCACCTCGGCGGCCTGCTGCACCGGTTGCACCGTCTTCCTGATCCGCCGATCGAGCTGCCGTCCGCGGCACCGCTGTCCTCGTTCGCGGACGTCGTCGCGGTCGACCTGACGCTGCCGGAACACGATCGGCAGTGGCTGATCGAGGAACGCGCACGTCTGCTTGAGGACTTCCACCAGCTGACCTTCCCGCTCGGAGTCGGGTTCATCCACGGGGACGCCTACCCGGGCAACACCCTGTGGGACGGGCCCGACGTCCGGCTCGGCGACTGGGACGAGCCGGCTTGGGGCCCTCGCGAGCTGGATCTGGCCAACACCGTCCAGGGCGGCCTTCGGTTCGGTCGCTCGAGCGCCGAACTGGACGCCTTCGCCGCGGCCTACGGCTACGACCTCCGCGACTGGGCCGGCATCGGCACCCTCGTGCGAATCCGCGACCTCCACACACTGGGCAGCTTCCTGCGGCGCGCTGCGCGCGGGGACAACGCCGCGGCCGTCGAACTGGAACGGCGGGTGGGGTCGCTGCGGCGAGGAGACGGAGCTTCGTGGGTCGCGACGTGAGGCCGTGGATCGAACGCATGTTCTAGCGGTCTGATAGGTTCGCCACGTCGTGGTCGGATCGTGGAGCCGGGAGGTCGTCGTGGCGTGGTTGCTGAGGGAGCGGGCCACCGGCCGGGAATGGCGGATCGGCGACAGCGACCTCGCCTGGGAAGCCGGCGGCTACGACACGGCGCGGTTCGAGCTGCACGTGCTGGCTGAAGACGTCAGCGGGGCGCCGGATGGCTTGCCTGAGCGTCGTCCGAAGTCGGTTTGCGGGAGCTGATGCCCGAGCGGACCAGCGACTTCGTCCCTACGATGATCATCTCGGATCCAGTGATCATGGGATGGGTGCCGGATGGCGATGATGGTTCGGCTGGCGGTCGGGGTTGTCGTCGGCTTGGCGCTCACGCCCCTGCTCGTTCGTCTTCTGCGCTGGACTGCTGACACCAAGGTCCCGAGCTGGTACGTCGTCGCGATCACGCCGGTCGCCGCAGCCGCGGTAGCGCTCTGGGCGCCGGCCGCGATCGCGTTCGGCGCTGCCTTCGTCGTGCTGGGCATCCCGGCCGCGGCGGTCGACGTCGTCGAGCACCGGATTCCGGACCGGCTGAGCCTCCCGCTGTGCGGGGTCGTCGTGGTCGCCGCGATCATCGGCCATCAAGCCGGGCTCCGAGCGCTCGCCGGTGGCGTCGCTTGGGGTGCTGCGTTGCTGGTTTCGTACCTGCTGACCGGGCAGCCGGGACCTGGGGACGTCAAGCTTGCGCCGAGCGTCGGGATCCTGCTGGGCTGGTTCGGCTGGACGTGGGTACCGGGCGGCTTCATCGCGGCCTACGTCGTTACCGCGGTGGCCGGACTCGTGGGCGTTCTGCTCGGCAGGTTCTCGTTCCGCGACGGCCAGGTGCCGATGGGGCCGCCGATGGTCGCGGTCGCCCTCGTCGGCGGAACCCTCGCGCAGCTGTGAAAACGCTCAAGCAGACCGGCGAGCACGGAGGGTGCGGCGATGCCGGGCCTGCTCGACGATGTCGCCGTGCCGGCTGACCCAGTCGGCCAATGGCTGCATCGCGTCGAGCGCCTCTCTGGTATCCGAAGTGAGCGTGTAGACGACCGATGGCGGGAAGACGCCAGGCTCCTGGTGTCGGACGATCAGGCGGTCGGCGGTCATGGTCTTCAGCGTGCGGGTGAGGACGCTGGCGTGCAGGACCCGCGGCCGACCGGACCAGCTGTTCGCCGCGGCGGCATCGTTGAGCGAGCCGACCATGCCGAGTAATTCGGTGTAGTGCTTCGGCCCGCTCTTCAAAGCCAGCAGGATCGCTGTCATCCAGTCGCCGCCGAAGAGTTGCTTCGCGTCGTGCAGCTTGCGCAGCCGCTCGGCGTCCTCGGCGGTGATCACCTGTGTCGTCGGTCGAGTCATCGGCCCTCCCCGGTTCGATCACCCCAGGCTGTTGATCTTAAGTTTTCGCAGGTCGTGTCTCAACTGTCGAACAGTCATTCACCTGATCAGGTCTTAATCTGAGTTAAAGCGCTGTTTCGGCGGTACTTTCGAAGGGGAGCTGAGGAGGGGGACGATGGCCGAACGTCCCGAGCGACGCGACTTCGCGGACAAGCTGAACCACCTGTTCGCCGTCACGAAGTCGCCGGACGGCGACGAGTACAGCAACGACTTCGTCGCGGAGTCGATCACGGCCACCGGCACGAAGATCTCCGGCACCTACATCTGGCAGCTGCGCAAGCGGAAGCGGGACAACCCGACGATCAAGCACGTCGAGGGGCTCGCGAAGTACTTCGGCGTGCCGTTCAACTACTTCTTCGACGACGACGTCACCGGCCGCGTCGACCAGCAGCTCAAGGAACTCGCCGACGAGCGGGACCGCCTCAAGGCGCAGGCCGGTGACAACGAAGCGCAGCGCATCGCGATGCGGGCCGGCGAGCTGTCGCCGCACCGTCGGCAGCTGGTGATGGACCTGCTCGACGTCGTCTACCGCGATCAGCAGGCCGAGCAGGAGCGCGAAGCGACCGAGTGAGCAGGGGAGGGGAGCGATGAACGAGCGGTTGCTCCGGCGGCGGTGCCGCCGGTTGCTGAACGAGCTCGGCATCCGTCCGCCGCTGGACGTCGTGGAGCTGTGCCGGCGCGTCGGCGAGCAGCGGGGCAAACCGATTCGCCTGCTGGCGCACCCCATTCCGGTGCCCGGACCGTTCGGCGCGTGGATCAGTACCCGCCAGGCCGACTACATCCTGTACCAGAAGGAAACCAGCAAGTCGCACCAGAACCACATCATCCTGCACGAGCTGGGCCACCTGCTGGCCGGCCACCAGAGCGACCCGTGCGACGACGAGCTGCTCGCCGGGCTCTACCCCGACATGTCGCCGGACAGCCTCCGCAAGCGCTACCCGGATCTCGAGCCGGACGCCGTTCGCCGGGCGTTGAGGCGCACCTCGTACGACACCGATCAGGAGCGTGAGGCCGAGACGACGGCGACGATCATCCTGGAGTGGGCGTCGGTCGTGGACGAGGTCGTCGTCAGCGGCGGCACGAGCGGGCTCGCCCGGCAGATGGACGCTGCCCTCGAAGGACGGCTGGGCTGGCTGTGACACCGGTTGTCGCCGCTTACGGCATCGTCTCGGCCATCGTGCTGCTGTGGCTGGTGCTGCGGCTCGCCCGCAATCCCCGCAACACCGCTCTTCGCAGCGTGACGGCGCTCGTGGCCTGCCTGGCGATCGCGTTCCCGTTCGGCGCCGCGGCCGACATGGGCGCGCACGTGCTCGGCCTCCCTCCGATGATCTCTCGGCTGGTGCAGCACGGTCTCCTGCTGGTCGGGGTCTACAGCCTGGTGTGCTTCTTCCTGTTCTCCGCGCGCGAGCGAGCGGCCGCGCGCCGAAGGGCCGGGTGGTACGCGATTCCGTTGCTGGCGGCCGAGGCGGTGCTCGTCGTCGCCGCGCTGGCGACGCCGGTGTCCGTCCGGACCAACGACCAGTCGGTGCCCAGCGTGGCGGTGTTCTTCATCGCGGCAGACGTGTTCATGGCGATCGGCTTCGCCGCGGCCGCGGTGTGGGCGCACCGGTACGCGCGCGAGGCCGTCGGCAGGCTGGCGCGCGGTCTGCGGATCGCCGCCATCGGCCTGGTGGCCATCGTCGTGGCCAACTGCCTGTTCGTACCGGCGATCGTGGTGACGTTGCTCTACGACGTCGGAGCCACCGACGACTCCGGATCGGCGGGGACGGCGCTGGGGGCGTTCGCCGCGACCTTCTTGTTGATGCCGGGCGTCCTGCTGTTCCTGCTCGGAGTTACGTATCCGGCGGTCGCGACCCGGCTCGGCGCGATGCGGATCTGGTGGCGGCACCGACGCCTCCACCGGCAGCTCGCGCCACTGTGGACGGTGCTGCACTCGCAGTTCCCCGACGACGCGCTGGATCGCGTTCCGGCTGCGCCATGGCGCGACGCGTTCCGCCTGAGGGGAACGCACCGCAGGTACTACCGCCGCGTCGTCGAGTGCCGCGACGGCCTGGTCCGGATCAGCCCGTATCTCACGCAGACCGACGACGCGGCCGATCTTCCCAGCCGGCTGAAGCAGGCCCTCGGGGCGCACGCGGCCGGCGAGCCCGCGCCTACGAAGGCGATTCCGGTGGCGTTGCCGGCGGGCGAAGGGCTGGACGCGGACGTTCGCGAGCTGGTTCGGCTGGCACGGGGCTTGGCGACGAGGGGAGCGGGATGACCAGGGCGTTGATCATCGGCGGAGGCATCGCCGGACCGGTTGCGGCGATGGCATTGCAGAAGGCGGGCATCGACTCGGTCGTGTACGAGGCGTACACGCATGGCGCTGACGACGTCGGCGCGTTCATGACGATCATGAACAACGGCTTCGACGCGCTGCACGCGATCGACGCCGACAAGCCGGTGCTGGACGCGTCCTTCCCGGCCGACCGCGCACTGTTCTGGAGCGGCTCGGGCAAGCCGCTCGGCGAAGCGCCGATCGGTGGCGGCTCCGCCGGGACGTACGGGCCGCACACCATCAAGCGCGCCGAGCTGTACCGGGTGCTGCACGAGGAGGCCGAGTGCCGGGGGATCACGATCAAGCACGGCAAGCGCCTCGATGACGTGGACACCGACAGCGGCGTGGCCGCGGTCTTCACCGACGGCACCCGCAAGGAAGGCGACCTGCTGATCGGCGCGGACGGCATCCACTCCGCGACCCGCGTCGTCATCGACCCGGACGCGCCCGAGCCGCGCTACACCGGCACGGTCGTGCTGTGCGGCTACGCCCAGCGGGCACCGGTCGAGCCGATGCCGGGTGTGTACCGGATGATCTACGGCAAGCGCGTCTTCTTCGCCTACACCACGGCGCCCGGCGGCGAGACCTGGTGGTTCGTCAACATCCCGGGTTCGGAGCTGCGGAAAGCCGAGCTGGTGGAGACGTCGCTCGAGGAGTGGAAGAAGCGAGCGACGAGGTTGCTGCGAGGGGATCGGTCACCTGCGGCCGCGATCGTCGAGGCGTCGGAGGAGATCCGGGCGAGCAACGGCTACGACATCGCCTCCACCCCGAGCTGGCACACCGGCCGGATGATCGTCATCGGCGACGCCGCACACGCCGCGGCGCCGAACGCCGGGCACGGCGCCTCGATGGCCATGGAGGACGCCGTCGTGCTGGCGAAGTGCCTGCGCGACGAGCCGGACGTGCCGGCGGCGTTCCGGGCTTATGAGGCGCAGCGGCGCGAGCGGGTCGAGAAGCTGGTGGCGACGAGCGCGCGGATGGGCGGCACCGCGACACCGGGGCCGATCAAGCGGCTCATCCGCGACGTCGCGATCCGCAAGCGACTCAAGGGCGGACCGCGAAACACGGCGGCGTGGCTGACGCAGCACCACATCGATTGGGACGCGACAAACCTACGGGAGTGAAGCTCCGCCGTTCCCCGTTGACGGGCTTAGTCGGCCTGCGGCTGAGGGGTGTAGGTTCAGCTCCTCGACGAGCGCGGAGTTCAGCTCCCGCCGAGGAACGGCACGTCAGCCGGCAGACGTTGGGCAGCTGCGAGGACCTGAGCCCGAAGGCGGGCGCAAGCCGTTGCTGGACTTCAAGGAATCCGACCTGTTCACCGCCGTCGACTCCTGAATTCCCATGCGTACTTGAAAGTCCGCGTCATACACCGTTTGCAGTGCGTGGGACCTCCGCCGGTAAACCGGAACCAGAAGAAATTGCTGGACCGGTTTGGAGGACGGAATGTCGAAAATGTTTCGCACTGCGGCTCGGGTCGTCGCGACGGGCTCGGTGGTGATCGCCATGTTCGGTAGTGCGTTGGCCACGGCCGCTGACGCCGCTGTGCCGCTGCGGGTGAAGGAACGCTGCGGGTACTTGGACTGGGGCAAGTACCGCCACTGTGACGGCGGCACGGGGTCGCACGTGATGCTCGACGTCCAGGACATCTGGGGCACCATCTACCACTACTGCGTCGGTCCCGGGGTGACCGACCTGCAGCCGGTCATCAGATGGCGTCTGACGGGCGCCTGGTGGAATGGCGGCGTCGGCTGCGATCCCGGCTACTACGGCCCGGCCTGAACACATTCGAGTGAACAGAGCTGTTCTTCTCCACGTCATGGCGATGAGTCGGTTCGATGACCTGATCGAAGCTCGTCAGAAAGGTCGGACAATGGTGCAAAGTTGGTTCTCGGTCGCGGCGCTGGTTCTCGTTTCCGCCGGACTGGTGAGTTGTACGGGAGACGCTCAGACGCCGAGCGTGCCGTCTTCGGCGATCTCGCTTCCGAAATCCACGTCACCCGAGGACGAAGCCGCCCGAGCTGCGATGGCCGCCTACGAGCTGTACTGGCAGATCAGCGAACAGGCCGGACGCGCGCCGCGGGAGAAGGACTGGAGGCCCGAGCTGGCGAAGGCGATGGCCGACCCCGCGCTCACCGACTACGTCAACGAGGTCGCCAACCTGGCGTCCGTGCCGGCGCACACCGTCGGCCAGTACGGACGCAGCCCCAAGACGACCTCGGTGTCGCTCGGCCGGCCGCCGCGGGTAGTCATCACCGACTGCCTCGACGCCACCGACGAACACCTCGTCAGCGACAAGGCCGGCGAAACCGGCCGGAACCTCGACAACCCGGACCAGCCGCGCCGGTACGAGTTCGAAGCGCAGGTCGTGCGCTACCCGAACCCCGACCGCTGGCTGGTGCAGCAAGTCCAACCACGTCTGGAGAAACCATGCTGAAGGGAAGCTGCCTCCTCACGGCGGGCCTGCTCGCGGCCGCTCTGCCCGGGGTGGCGTCCGGCCAGGCGGGACCCGGCGGATGCACGTCGGCCGGCACCCGCGGGATGTGCTGGGTCGCGGCCACCGACCCCGGACGGCCCGGAACAACGGCCGGTGGAAACCCGCAGCGGGGACGGGCGCCGCACGCCGGTGGCCGTCCGGCCGCTCAACCGCCGTGCGTCGACCAGCCGTGGACTCCGCCGCCGGCCGGGGATCCGTTGTGGGGTGGTCATTCGCCGTCCGACGGGTCGCTGAAGCTGTTGATCTGCCAGGGCGGCGGGGCCCTGCAGGGGTGGCCGCGGGTGGTGTTCGCCCCGAACGGGCAGCCGGTCGTCGTGCCGCAGGTGTCGCCGGCCGAGCTGGCCGAGCAGGCGATCTCGGAGATGGGGTTGTCGGCCCCGGACATCAGGCTCGCGCCACCGGCGGGTTCGCCGCACGGAGCGACGATCGGGTTCCCGGTGTGGATGTGGACGGCACGCCGGGAAGCCACGGTCGGCCCGGTGACGCGGACGGCGAGCGCGGGCTCGGTCACCGTGACCGCCACCGCGACGCTGGCCAAGATCGACTGGTCGATGGGCGACGGGTCGACGGTCAGCTGTCCCGGGCCGGGCACCGAGTTCACCGACGACCGGGCCGGACAGCCGTCTCCGACCTGCGGCCACGTCTACCGCGCACTTGTCGGCGGCGGCGTGGCCGGGATCGACGCGACGAGCCGGTGGGAGATCCGCTGGTCCGGCGGTGGGCAGAGCGCGTTCCGGACGATGGCGTTGACGTCGTCGGCGCGGTTACCGGTGCGGGAGATCCGGACGCTGAACACCGGGAGGTCGCGATGACGACCCGGGTGCAGCCACTGCGCGGCGTCCCGGCGGCGCCGGTACCGTTGCGCCCGCCGCGTCGCCGTCGCTCGAAGCTGCTCGTTCTGCTGGGCGTCCTGCTGTCGGCACTGTCGGCCGCGGGCATCGTCTGGATCTTCCACGCAACCGACGACGCGGTCGCCGCGGTCGGTGTCGCTCGCACGGTCCGGTACGGCGAGGTCATCACTGCCGAGGCACTGCGCGAGGTCCAGGTCCGCCCGGACCCGGGCGTGCGGCCGCTGCCGTGGGAACGGCGGTTCGACGTCGTCGGCCGGACCTCCCCGACGGACTTGCAGCCGGGCGAGATCGTGACGCCGGACGCGGTGGCGGACTCGGCGATGGTGCCGGGTACCGGGCAGCAGCTGATCGGGGTTCCGGTGAAGCCAGGGCAGCTGCCCGCGGCGCCGCTGCAGCCGCGCCAACCGATTCTTCTCGTACCGGCCGGTGTTGCGGGCGCAGGCGCCGAGTCGTGGCCGCCGGTGCGAGGCGCGGTGATCAGCGTGACCGAGCGGGACGCGTCCTCGACACAGGTGGTCGACGTCGTGGTGCCGGACGCGAACGGCGTGCAGCTGGCCTCCCGGGCGTCCTCAGGTGGCGTCGCGATCGTCGTCCTGCCGAAGGACCGGTGACCGACATGTTGATCTCCTTCATCTCGGTGAACGGCAGCCCGGGGGTCTCGACCGCGGCGTTGGCGCTGGCCTGGGTGTGGCCGCGGCACGCGGTCGTCGCCGAGTGCGATCCGACCGGCGGTCGCGCGCTGAGCGTGTTCGACCCCGACGGCAGCCATGGTCGCAAAGGCGTGTTCGAGCTGATGCTGCAGGCGCGGACGATGGAACTGCACCGGGCGATGTCGAGCCAGCTGCTCGTCCTGCCCGACGGCACCGGCCGCCACCACCTGCTGCCCGGCGCGGGTTCGCCGCGCGAGGCGGACAGCCTGGATTGGCGGCGGCTGACCTCGTTGTTCCTGGACCTGGAGACGGTCGACGTCCTGGCCGACTGCGGCCGGTTCCACACGCGGGCCACCCCGGCCGCCGTGCTCGCCGAGGCCGACCTGGTCGTGGCGGTGGTGCGCAACTGCCGCAGCTCGTTGCAAACGTTTGCGAAGGCCGTGGACGTCATCCGCGAGGAGCACGGCGTCTTCGACGACGAAGGTCTCGTGGTGCTGCTCGCCGACCCCGAGCCGCGCAGCCACCAGCGCTACCCGCACGGCGAGATCGGCAAGGAACTCGGGCTGTCCGTGGTCGGCGCCCTGCCGTGGGACCCGGCCGGCGCGGCGCAGTTCACCGATCTGCACCGGCCAGGCCGGAGGTTCGAGACGTCCCCGCTGCTGACGCACGCGCGCAAGACCGTCGACGAAATCGGGCGCCGCGCGATGCAGCGGATGACCTGGCTGCGCAAGCCGGTGGTGAACGGCCATGTCCGTTGACGTCGCCGCGTTCGCGGAGCTCGACGAGGTCGTCGACCGGGTCCAGCAGCGCCTGGCCCCGCTCGTGCAGCAGAAGATCGCGGCGGGGGAGCGTGACGAGCGCGCGGTCGCGGAGGTCCTGCTCGACGACGTCCTCGCGACGGTGATCAAGGAATGGGCAGGCTCCGGCCGCCCGTTCCTCGACTTCCCGCAAGAGCAGACGGTCCGCGCGGCCGTGCTGGCCGAGATGTTCGGCCTCGGCCGGCTCGAGGTCCTGCTGGCCGACGACGGGGTCGAGAACATCGACATCATCGGCAGCGATCCGGTGTGGCTGTCCTACCACGACGGCCGCGTCGAGCGCGCACCACGGATCGCGCCGACCGACCAGGCCGTCGTGCAGTGGTTGCAGCGGATCGCCGCGCGGATGGGACGCACCGAGCACACGATCAACGACGCCCGGCCCCTGCTCAACATGGAACTGCCCGGCGGCGAACGACTCGCGGCGGCGATCGGTGTCACCGACCGGCCGCACATCTCGATCCGCCGCCACCGCCTCCCGACCGCCGGGCTCGAAGCGTTGTGGCGGCGCAGGATGATCTCGACCGCTCAGCTCGCGTTGCTGCGCGCGGCGGTCCGGGCGGAGAAGAACGTCGTGATCTGCGGACGCCAGAAGGCCGGGAAGACGACGTTGCTGCGCGCCCTGTGCTGGGAGGTCCCGGCGACCGAGCGGTTCGCGACGTTGGAGACGGAGTTCGAACTCGGCCTGCACCGCCACCGCGACCGGTTCCCCGCGGTAGTGGCGTTCGAGGAGCGCGAAGGCAACACCGAGCGTTGGGAGAACGGCCGGCCGGTCGGCGGCGTCGACCTCCCGCGGCTGGTGTGGCAGTCGCTGCGGATGCACACCGCCCGCACGGTCGTCGGCGAGGTCCGCGGCGGCGAGATCGTCCCGATGCTCAACGCGCTCGCCGCCGGTGGCGCCGGGTCGCTGTCGACGTTGCACGCGCGCAGTGCCGCGCAGGCGATTCACCGGATGGTGTTGCTGTGCCTGGAAACGAACGCCGCGTGGACCCCGGAGTTCGCCTACGAGGCCGTCGCGAACACCATCGACCTGATCGTGCACGTCGACCTCGTGCACGAACCCGGCCGCCTCGATCGACACGTCACCGAAGTCGTCGCCGTCGAGCCGGGGGAGTACGGCCGCCCGGCACGCACCTACCTGTTCGCCCCGGCAGATGGGCGGTCCGCGCCGACGGGGAACTTGCCGACCGACATCGAGGACTACGAGCGTGGCGGCTTCGACCGCAGCTGGCTCACGAGCAGCGGCGATGGCGGCTGGCTGAGCGATCGGAGCCGACCATGACCGAGTTCGTCCTGACCGTGGCCGGCGCCGGAGCGGGCCTGGGCATCACCCTGATCGCGCTCGGCCTCTACGGACGCGAGCCGGACGCCGTGCCGGCGTTCCGGGGCGGCCACCGCTGGCTCCGCCGCCGCGGCTCGGTGCGATGGGGCTTGGCGTGCGGCGCGGGGTCGCTGGTGTGGCTGGTCAGCGGCTGGCCGGTCGCCGGAATCGCCGTCGCCGCAGCGGGCGCGTTCGTGCCGTGGCTGTTCGGCGCCGGGAAGCTCGCCGCGCAACGGATCGAGCGGCTGGAGGCGCTCGAGGACTGGCTGCGCGGCCTCGCGGACGTCCTGCGCGCCGGAAACGCGGGCCTCGTCGGAGCCCTGCAGGGCTCCGCGCACGACGTGCCGCCCGCGATCAGCGCCGAGGTCACCACTCTGGGACAGCGGCTGCGCACCTGGAACGTCGACGACGCCCTGCTGCGGTTCGCCGACGACATCGACGACCAGATCGGCGACGTCGCGGCAGCGGGGTTGTGCGTCGCGCACCAGCAGGGCACCGGAACGGCGGAACTGCTCACGACGCTGGCCCGGCAGATCGCAGCCGACGTCGTCGCACGCCGCGACGCCGAGGCCGAACGCGCACGCCGCCGGTCGGCGGCCCGGATCCTGCTCGGGCTGTGGGCGGTGATGTTCGTCGGGTTCGCCGCCTTCGGCAGCGACAGCTACACCGCGGTCTACAGCTCGGTCGGCGGGCAGCTGGTGCTCGCCCTCGTGCTGGGCGTCGTCGGCGTCGCCGTGGTGTGGCTGCGTCGTCTCGGCGTCGAGCCCGCATCACCACGCTTCCTCGGTGGGGAGCCGTCATGACGGTGCTGATTCTCTTGGCTGTCACGGCGGCGATCGGGGGCACGCTGGTCGTGGCGGGATTCGCGCCGACCCGTCCACGGCTGGCCGACGTGCTCCACGAACCCCCGCGAGGCGCGGACTTCGTGATGATGCAAGCCGATCGGCTCAAACTGGTCGCCAAGCCAGCTGATCTGGCGCTCGTCGGGCGGTCGCGGGAGTCCTTTGTGGTCCAGCGGGTCGGCTTCCTGCTCGGCGGTGCGCTGTGGATTCCGGCGTTGACCACGGTGCTGGCGCTGATCGGTGCCGCACCGCCGATCGTCCTGACCGGTGCGGCGTCCGTGGGGTGCGCGCTGGTCGGCTGGCAGCTGCCGGTCATGCTGCTGAAGAGCAAGGTCAAGCACGCCCGGACGACGTTCACCGGCGCGCTCGCCGCGTACTGCAGGCTGGTCGCGTTGGGCCGGCTCGGCGACCGCGGCCCGGTGGAGGCACTGCGCTACCCGGCCACGCTCGGCGACGGCTGGGCGTTCCGCCGGATCAAGCTCGCGATCGACGAAGCCGTGCTGCGCGGCCGGATGCCGTGGGCCGGGTTCGTCGAGCTGGCCGAGGAAACCGGCGTCCGCGAGCTGAAGGACATCGGGCACATCATCGCCAGCGCCGGCCAGGACGGCGCCAGCATCGTCGACACCCTCCGCGCCAAAGCCGCTGCCCTCGACGAGAAACAGCTCGCCGACCGCAAAACCGGGGCTTCGGTCCGTTCCGATCGGATGGACATGCCTGTCGCCCTGCTCGGCTTGGCGTTCATCGTCTTCCTCGCGTTCCCCGGTCTCTACCTGATGCTCCACACCTGAAAGGGGAAAGATCATGCTGGGCAAGATCACGTGCTGGTGGCTCTATCTCCAGTCCCGCTGGCACCAGTTCGCCGCGGAGGGTGAACGCGGCGACGAGAACATCACCAAGGCCTTCTACGCCGCGCTCGGCATCACGGTCGCCACGCTGATCGGTGCCGGGATCACGGCGTTCGTCAACGGCAAGCTCCCGCTGATCGGCGGCCACTGATGCTCGCGGGCGAACGCGGAGACGACAACGTCGCCGCGGCCGTCATCTTCAGCGCGATCCTGCTCGTGGCGTGGGCGATCCTGCAGGTCGCCGTCGTCCTGCTCGGCCGCGGTATCGCGCTGGAGGCCGCCCGCGACGGCGTCCATTCCGCCCGGCTCCCACCGATGAACACCGCAACCGCCGCCTCCGCCGCGGCCGGCTACGTCACCCGCGCCACGGGCTCGTGGTTGACCGACGTCGCCGCGCACGCGGAGTCCGACGGTCGCATCGTCACCGTGACGGTCACCGGGCAAGCCGTGTCGCTGGTGCCGTTCGCGCACTTCCCGATCCGCCAGACCTCGTCCGGCCCGATCGAGGAGCTGACCCCATGAAACCGGGTTCCGAGCGGGGTGACATCACCATCGAGGCGGTGGTCGGGGTCGCCGCGCTCTTCCTGATCTTCGGCCTCGGCCTCGCCGGCCTGCGTCTGCTCGTAGCCGACGCGGCCATCGACGACGCCGCACGCTCCGCGGCCCGGGCGGCGTCGATCGCTCGCAACGGCCAAGCCGCCGCGATCACCGCCGACCGCCGCGCCCGCGCTGTGCTCGCCGAGCAGCAGCTGGCGTGCAGCAGCCTGGACGTGAACGTGGACGCCCGCGACTTCGCCAAGTCGCTCGGCGAGACCGGATACGTCGTCGCGACCGTGACGTGCGTCGTGCCGCTCGCCGATCTGGTCCCAGGAATCGGCGGCCTGAAGACGCTTCGCGCGGAGTTCCGCTCGCCGATCGATCGGTTCGGAGCCCGGTCATGAGGTCGTTGCGCGGCGAGCGCGGGTCGGCGTCGGTGCTGATCCTCGGTTTGAGCGTCTCGGTGCTGCTCGGCGTCGGGTTCGCGGTGGACGGCACTCGCAAGGGACAGGCGTACTCCCAGGCGACGTCGATCGCCGAAGAGGCCGCGCGAGCCGGCGGCCAGGCACTACGCGCCCGAGCGCTGGCCGCGGGTGCCGACGCCGACGTGGACCCGCAGCTGGCCGTGGCCGAGGCCCAGCGCTACCTCCTTGCTGCTGGAGCCAACGGGACGGCGCGCTGGGACGGCCGGCGCCTCGTCGTCGACGCCACGATCACCCGGTCGACTGTCTTCCTCGGCTCGATCGGCATCGCCGAGTTCACCGTGCACGGCACCGGCGCGGCCGTCGTGGTGTCCGCGGGATAGGAGAATTCCGATGCGAACGTTCCGGCTCTTGGTCGCGGCGGTGGTCCTGCTGGCGATCACTGTGGTGCCACCGGTGGCGTTGTGGCACGTCCGATCCGCTTACCTGCCCGACCGTGTGCCCTCTGCCACCGAGGCCGTCGCATGGCTGACCGGCGAGGACAACGGGCGGCTCTTCTTGCTGCTGTTGGTCGCCGCCGGTCTCATCGCCTGGTTGCAACTGGTCGTGGCGATCGTCCTGGAGCTGCTCGCCCGGCTCCGCGGGGCGGCCGTTCCCCGCCTGCCCGGCTTCGGCTGGGCCCAGCGCATCGCCGCCGCCCTGCTGCTCGTCGTGCTGACCGGCACGGCGGCCGAGGCGGCGGAACCGACCGGCGACGACGCCCAGCCCACTCACGTGGTCGCGCCGGGCGACAGCTTGATGAAGATCGCCGCCGGCGAACTCGGCAGCTCCGCGCGCTACCGCGAAGTCTTCGACCTCAACCGTGGCATTCCCCAACCTGGCGGCCGTTCCCTTCAGAACCCGGGACTGCTGCGCCCCGGCTGGATTCTGCGGCTGCCGCAGGAATCCGATTGCGAAGAAGTCGTCGTGCGCCCCGGGCAGACGCTGTCGCAGATCGCCAGCGAGGAGCTGGGTGACGCCGGACGCTACCGTGAGATCTTCGGCCTCAACCGCGGACGGCCTCAGCTGGCCGGACGCGTCCTGGACGACCCCGACTCGATCCGACCTGGCGACGTCCTGCGCATCCCTCGCCCGGCAAAGCCCGCCGGTGGCGGCGGAGCCGCGACTGCCACCTTCGTCCGTGCTTCGGCGACCTGCCAGACCCCCGAACCACCACCTCCGACCCCGCCATCTCAACCCACGAAGCCACCGCCGCCACCGCCGAGCGTGCCGTCACCTGTCGACAGCGGCCACCCGTCGAGCTCGGCCGACGCCGACGATGGATCGTCGGTGATGGTGGTGAGCGTCGGCGGCGTCCTCGCCGTCGGCCTGCTGACGCTGCTGGCCGCCCGGCGGCGACGCGCTCACCAACGCCGGCGACCAGGCCACCGCATCCGCCACAAGCAGCCGGGTCGGCTCGAAAAGGACCTTCGCGCGGCAGCCTGCCCCGGAACGGTCGATGACCTCGACCGGGCACTGCGAACGCTCGCACGGCATGCCGGAGCCGATCTGCCACGCCTGCGAGCGGTCAAGATCGGCACCGACGGGATCACGCTCCGGCTCGCCGAGGCCCGCAGTCCGATCGCGCCGTTCGTCCAGATCCGCCCGGCCGAATGGCAGCTGGACCCGGCAGCCGCCCTCGACGGCGAGCACGTCCCGCCGCCCTACCCGGCCCTGGTCTCCCTCGGCCACACCGCCGACCGCGACCTCGTGCTGATCAACCTGCACGAAGCCGGTGTCCTCGCACTCGGCGGCGACCGCGACAGGGCCGAGTCCGTCATCCTCGCGATGGCTTGGGACCTCGCCGCGGCTCCATGGGCTGCCTGGACACAGCTCACGCTCGTCGGCACGGGCAGGACCTCGGCCGAACGCCACCCGGATCGACTTCGCTTTGCCTCTGGCTGGGACGAAGCCTTCGAACCGCCCTCGGGCCGTCCCCAGGTGCTGCTATCGGCCGTCCCGCCGACCGACGACGTCGCGCGACGGCTCCCGCCGAGCGGGTACGACGCTGTCGTAACGGCGCTCGACGACGACCTCTCGCTGCCGGAAGCCTGGCACCTCGACGCGACCGGTCAGTTCACGACGGTGAAGATCCTGGGCGAAGACGTCGAGCTACAACGGCTTTCGCCGGAGCAGGTCAGCGAACTCGTCGCCGCACTCGCCGACGCGGACGAGCCCGACCAGGTCCAGGCCGACGAGTACCGAAATGTTCCGCCGGAGGAGATCGGCGTGCCGGAGGCAGTCCACGTTCCGGAACCCGCGGTCCCGGTCGACCCACGTCCGGTCGCGACGGCGATGCCCTCGCTCCAGTTGCTGGGCCCCGTCCGGCTCCACGGGGCCGATCCGGAAGCCGTGGAGGGCAAGAAGCTCAACCGCCTGACCGAACTGGCCGCGTACCTCGCCCTGCACCCCGGCGTGACAGCCGACGACATCTCCCGGCAGCTCGGCACCGACACCCAACCGTGGTCCGCCGCGACCCGGCAGGGCTACATCTCCCGGCTCCGAACCTGGCTCGGCCGCGACGAGAACGGCCAGCTGTACGTCCCGAACGTCGACGCCCGCAGCGGCGGCTACCGGATGTCCGGCACCTTTACCACCGACTGGCACGAGTTCCAAGACCTCGCGCGCCGCGGTCTCGCTGACCGAGACCGCGTGGTCTCGGACTTGCGGCAAGCCCTGGACCTGGTCCAGGGCACGCCGTTCAGCAACGCCCCACCTGGCCGGTACGCGTGGAGTTCCTGGCTGCAGCGGGAGATGATCGACGCGATCGTCGACGTGGCCCACACCTTGGCTGACGCGTACCAGAAGGCCGGCGACCTCCCAGCGGCCCGCCGAGCGGCGATGCGCGGGCTCCTGGCCGAGCCGGTGAGCGAGATCCTCTACCGAGACCTGCTCCGCATCGAGTACCGCGCCGGCAACCTTGCCGCCGTCCGGGAGACTGCTGACAAGCTCGTGGCCTTGACCGCGTCCCTCGATGTTGAGCTAGACCAAGAAACCAGCGTCCTTGTCAGCCAGCTTCTGGCTAGGGGTTAACGTAGCCGGAGCCACGCAATGTCCGCGAGCTGGTTCGCGGGTTTGCCTACCTGCCGTGCAGGGTCGCCGAGGAGATGGACGAAGCCTGCGGTCCGCGCTCGCCGCCGCCACCGCCGGCAAAGATTTGAATGCGGAGCAAGCCCTGGTCACAGCCGAGTGCGTCCAGGAGCAGGCCGACGCGGCCCGCGCCGAGAAGCTCCGCACCAAGTCGGAAACCGGGCACCGAGCGGTCGACGGCCGATTCGTCGAATGCGGCTCGCTGCCCTTCCTCGGCATGCCGAATGCCCCGGCCGCGCGGTGCGACTATGTCCGGTCCGGCATGAGCTCATCCTGAGTGCTGTCGCAGCGATCCAGTGCTCCCTGCGCGGATGCTCGACTTGACGACCGACCTGCCCAGGCGGGTCCGCCGGGAATCCGCGGGCTGACGCCTATCCCGGCCGGGCACCCTCGACGGTGAGAAGGCGAGCGTGGCGAAACTCGACGCTGGAAGTTCACCGGATCGGCACCGTTCCGGTCTCCTTCCGGCGAAGCGCGGCAGCCACGATTCCGGTGCCCGTTCGAGACTTGGAGGTTCCGTGCCCGCTTCCCTGCTTTCCCGGACCGCGCAGCGGCTCGCCGTGACCGTCACCGCCGTGGCTGCCACGCTCGGGGTCTGCACCACCGCCGCCGACGCCGCCGTGTACAGCTCGTGCACGCAGACCCGCTGCGCCGATGCCCGCTCGGCCAACACGACCTGGCAGAGCAAGCGCTACCCCGGCACGCGCGGCTGGTACGACTGGCCCGGCGGCAAGTGCAACTACGCGGGCGGCACCTACTCCAACCGCGAGGGTGAGCTGCCGGCCGGCCACTCCTTCCGCGAGTTCGACGTCTACCCGCGCACGTGCGGCGCGGCCCGCGACGCGTACCGGATCGTCGTCGACCTGACCACCGGTGTCGTGTGGTTCTCGCCCAACCACTACACGGACTTCTACGAGATCTGAGCCGGCTCGTGGCTTCCCACATGGTTTGATCTGCTGATGTCTCGACCCGCCGTTCGCGGGACCGTTGCGGCATGAAGGCGAACGAGACCCGGCCGCACCTCGAAGTGCCGCCGGATGACCACGACCAGTGGAACTTCGCGGTGCGGCGCGAGACGCCGACCCAGCGGCTGGACCGCAACTACGCCGAAATCCTGCAGGAAGTGCGGGTGGCGCAGACCGGGGTGCAGTTGCTGCTCGCGTTCCTGCTCACCGTCGCCTTCACCCCGCGTTTCGCGACGCTGACGGATTTCGAACGGCGGGTCTACGTCGGCGCGCTGGTGCTCGGGGCCGCGGCCACCGCGTTGCTGATCGCGCCGGCCGCGTTCCATTGCTGATAGTCAGTGCTCTGCTCGGTAGGCGTACAAGGAGGGCCATGGGGCGCCGAACCAGAGGGGGCGATAGGCGCCTCCCGCACGGGTGGGGCAGCTGTCGCCGAGTCGTAGCGGCAGTTGTTCGGCGGCGTGGGCGGCGTTGATCTCCTCCGGGGTACATTCGCGGCCGCCGATCGCGGTGAACTGCCATTTCCCGTTCGCGGTCTGCTGCCAGCCGTCATGGTTGATGCGATAGATCCTAGCTACGGTGCCGTCAACGGCGATGATCGCGTAGCGCGCCATTTCGCGGACGAGCTTGCCGACGGGCCAGGCGCCGCGGTCGGAGGCGTACTGCTCGGCTCCGCCGACCTCGCCGTAACGGCCGCGGGGGTCGTTTCCGTCGTGGTGGACGCGCGCTCGCCGGGAGATCACCACCGCGACGGACGACATCCGGTCCCGCTGGGCGTAGCCGCGCAGGGAGGAGCCCCATCGCTTGGCAACGGCCTGGCGAGTGATGCCCAAGGCGGCGACGACGTCTTCGAGGTCGGCGCCGTGGTGGATGGCCTTGCGGATATCACGGTCGATGCCGGTTTTCACGTTCTCGCGCAGGAGCGTGAAGATGGAGGCGCGGGCCAGGAATGCCTTTGCGATGTCCTCGTCGTCAGGGCCGGCGCCGGTGATGGGGGTGCCTGGTTTGAGCCTGGTCATGGGCAAGGCGAACCGCCACACCAGTGCGTCGAGGTCCTTGGCGATGTCAGCGAGATAGGCCTCGGTGAAGCGTGGCGTTGCTCCGTTGTCCATGCGGCGCGACAGTACCTGCCGCGCCGGCGACACGGACAGGCGGCAACCTGGGTTGCCTCCTGGAGTGAACGCGCTGACCTGGGGAGATCCGGTGAGCGGTCGCGAGCGACCCCGCGAGTTCTGCCCGGGCGTAATTCTCGGATGTGGTCGCAGCGTGTAGAGCGCCGGTTGCCGAGCGGCAGTCCTGATCATGAGCGGTGTCTTCTACGTTCGAAGCAGACACGGCATGGAGGGGCGGCCTCCTCTGGCAAGGAGGCCGCCCGTGGTTCCGGACGTGGCGACGTCGGCAGACATCCAACCCCGAGGGGAACCGTAATGACGATAAGACGCGCTCGGCCGTTGCCGCCAGCACGTTCCGGCCAGCTGCGCCCACGGCGCGACGACGGACTCGGTGACAATCACGTCGCGCCGAAGAGTGCCGGCGCCGACCGGAGGGTCGAGACCGATGAGCGGACATGGGCACAGGTCGCCAGCCTGATCATCATGACAACGCTGGGTACCTGGCAGCACACGCTGCGGATGATCGCCCTGACCGCGACGCCCCTGGCGATCGCGATCATCGGGATCACGCTCGGCGTCCAGATCGATCTCGGCGACGTGCACATCGGCCGGCCGCATTAGTCGACGTGCCCGGCCGTCACCGACTGACGGCCGGGCACCGTAGCTAGTGTCGCGTCTGAAGTTCGTTGGCGCCTGGCGTGGGACAGGATCTCGTCGGCGGTTTTGGTCCAGGTGAACGGGTGGCAGCGGTCGTTCCAGCCGTTGATGAAGCGGCGGATCGCGGTGACGAGTTCTTTGACGCTGTTGAAGGATCCACGGCGGATGGCCTGGCGGGTGATGATGCCGAAGAACACTTCGACCAGGTTCAGCCAGGAGCCCGAGGTGGGCGTGAAGTGCAGCGTGATCCTCGGGTGCCTGGCCAGCCATTCGTTGACCTCGGCGTGCTTGTGGGTGTGGTAGTTGTCCTGCATGACATGCAGTTCGCGACGTGGGTAGGCCTTGGCGACCTTCTTGAGGAAGTCAAGGAATTCGGCTTTGCCGTGCCGGTCATAGCAGTGGTCGGTGACCTTCCCGGTCGCGAGCTCCAGCGCCGCGAACAAGGTCGTGGTCCCGTTGCGTTTGTAGTCGTGGGTAGCTTTTTCTGGCAGCCCGGGGCGCAATGGCAGCATCGGCGCGGTGCGGTTGACGTCACCAACGGCGGCAACGTCACCCTCGACCCGATCGAGGTGACCGACCCGAAGACCGGTCCGGTGCGGTGCCCGGTGTCGAAGCAGGCACCAGGCCGGCAGACCACCTGCACGGCGGCGTATCGGCTGACGCAGGCCGACGTCGACGCGGCCACGGTCGACAACACCGCGACCGCGGCCGGCGAGACTCCGGGCGGTCGAGACGTCGAGTCGCCTCCGGACAGTGTGACCGTCCCGGTCGGCGGCGGCCCGACTCCAATGCCGATGCCGCCGACCCATCGTCGCCGGTGCCCCGGCCGGACGGCACGTCGCCGACCACCGCGAACTTGCCGCACACGGGCGTGGACGTCACCGCGCTGCTACTCGGAGGAGGCCGTCGGGGGCGGAAGAAGCCATCACGGTGAGCCGGTCGGTGCGGGCGGTGACCCGCTCGGATCACCGCCCGCGGTATCCCCGCTTTCCGCCACGGCCGGCGACGTCGCGCAGCAGGGCGTCCACCCGCTCCGCGGCGTCGGGCAAGCGATGGGACCTGACTTCGGGGCCGGCCGCGGCGGCCAGCTGCGGATCGCCGGTGAGCCGGTCGGCGATCCGGTGGTGGGTGTGCTTGATGCGGTCGTCCAAGCCCGCGTCCGGCTCGGCAAGGACGACCGCCGTCGACCAGTCGAGCACCGCGGCGGTCTCCCTGTCGTCGAAGACATCACGCACGACGTCGGCGACCAGGACCATGGCCATCGGCCGGTATCGGCGGGCGACGCGAGACAGCTCGATTCCGATCACCAGCAGCACCGGTGCCGTGCCGCCCGCGGTCCGGCGATACACCTCGGCCAGCCGGGCACGAAGGTGTTCCTCGGTCGCCAGGCCGGTCAGGGGTTCGGACGCCGCCGTTTCACACGCCGTGGACGAGACGTCCGTCCAGCCTGCTGTGGCGGCTCGGAGGATGGCGGGTGGCACGGCGCCGGGATCGGCGGAGATCAACCCGTCGGTGTCCGATCCGTTCTCCAGGACGGCGTGCAGTGCCGCGACGTCGTACAGCGTCTCGTCCAGCCCGGCACCCGAGTGCGCGCGCTCGGCCCAGTTCGGCCAGCGCCCCGGCCAGGTTGCCGCGCACCACGGCCGAGCGGCACACGGCATCCACTTCCGGTACTGCCCAGTCCCGCGGAAACCGCCACCCGCTGGTGATGCTCGCGACCCGCCAACGGCGCCGAAGCCCGCCGCGCACACAATCGGCCGCGCCGGCATCATCTCTCCCGCTCACGGGCCCGCCTTTCTTGTCGTCCCCGCTGGTGCCTGTCATGCGACCGAAATAGCTGCCCGTCGTGACGCCGGGATGATCGCCGATGAGGCGACTCTCACAATCCGGTCGTGTCCACAGCTGGCCGAAGGTCTCTGCGGGCAGGGAGAGCGAGGGCACGTATGCGCGGACGCCGAGTGCCAAGCGGCTGCCTCGGAGCCGGCTGCCAGTGCGATGTCCACGGCCGCTTCGGCGTGCAGCCGCAGGGAGTCGCGGATCGGGACGGGGAGTTGTCAGGGGCGATGAGGAGCTCGATCTCGGTGCAGCCGAGGACCGAGTTCCAGGTGGGCGACCCCGCACGGGGACCCTGAACGGGCACGATGCCACCCGTAATCCGGCCCGGTGCGGCCCGCGGCCCCGTCGTGAAGGCTGCGAGCTGGAAGTCCGCACGCCTCTCGGTCCTCGCCGAACCGAGGAAGCCCGCTGTGTCCCCCTCGCCTGCACCGGCCGTCCCGGAGACGTCGGTGCAGGCAATGAGCGAATGTCGAGCCCGGTAGATCCGGCCCCGCCTCATCACTCGTCGCAGAAACCTCAGCGCTCAGACCTTGGAAGCGATTGCCGCGTCGACGCTGGTGAAGATACGGATGTCGTCGCTGAACGCGACCATGCGCAGCAAGCGCTGTGCATGACTGCCGGAGTCGACGACCAGGTAGCTGCGTACTCCCTGGGACGCACAGGACGTCATGACGCCGCGCACCAGGTGGACGCCGGCCGCAGACATGAACTCCACCGCGGTGATGTCGAGCACCAGCATGGACGGCGCCCGCATGCCTTCGGTCGCGGCCGAGAGCGCGGCACGGATGTCGGCGGCGGTGGCCAGGTCGAGTTCTCCGCCGACTCGCAGCACCAGCCCACCGTCGATTACGCGCTGTGTCATCGTCGCTCGTGCGGTGTTTTCGTCACCGAGACTCATGGCCTGGGTGGTACCCAGCGCGGCTGATCGACTAACTCAGAACGCTGCCGACGTCATGAACCCGCCGTGCGAGCCCGATCTCGAGCCGCGGTGTGCACCGTTCGAGATCGACATCGACCGCACGGTGGAACACCTCACCGTGCCGGCTCACTGCCGGCCCGCGGGCGCTCTCGGTTCACGCCGGTCGGAGGATTGCTGTGTCGGGTGTGGGGAGCAGGCCGAGCTGGTAGCCGCGGGCAACGGCGTGGGCCCGGAGAGCGGTGAGCCGGTGCATGATCTGTTTGGCGTGCGTGCGGATGGTCTCCACCGAGACGCCGAGTTCGTCGGCGATTTCGGCGTTGCGCAGCCCGTGGGCGATCCGGGTGAGGATTTCCAGCTGGCGCGGGGTGAGCTGGATGGTCTGGGCGGGCAGGGCGCCGACGGCCTGGGAGCCGGTGAGCAGTGGTGCGAGGTGCGGGTCGAGGAAGGCGCGTTCGTGGTGGGTCGTGCGGATTGCCGCGATCAGCACTGTGGGCGCGGCCGACTGGGAGACGAGTCCGTTCACCTGAGCGGCGCGGGCGGCCTGCAGGTACCCGCCGGCCGTCGCCTGGTCGTCGTGGACCAGGCCGATCACCCGCACGCCGGGCTGGGCTTGGCGCAGGATGTGGATTCCGCGGGCGTCGCCGTCGATCCGGCTGTCGAGGAGCACGACGTGCGGATGCAGGCGCAGGAGCTCGGGCAGGGCTTTCTCCGCGCTGGGCGCGGCCCCGCACCAGGCGAGGTCGCTCGTTTGGGTGACAAGGCTGCGCAGGCCGTACCCGACCAACGGCTGGGTGGAGATCACCAGCACCCGCACCGCGGCAGGGGCGCCTGCGACGGCGGGCCGGGGAATGGCTTCGATCGTCGTCATGAGTTGCTGTGCACCTCGGGCTGGGTCGGCAGGAACTTGTGGAGGTAAGGATTGGCATCAGCCTCCACGACGGAAAGAGAGCGGGTTCTCCGGCCTCGGGTGACGGCCACAAGGGTGCTGAAACATGCCGCGGACATACTGTGAGTAGGCGTGCAATGCATAGCGGCTCACCCGTCTGGGCAGTCACTCGGCGGAGTGGGTGGTTGGCCCCGACGGAGAAAAGTACTCAAAGGAAAACCTCGTTCTGGGAGCCCTCCCAGACCAGCTCGGGTCGTCCGATGGGGTGATTCATGGGCGCGGAAGCCGGCTGAGAGTGCCCCGCATCCCGCGACGTGGGTACAGCGCGGTTGCCCGACAGGGCCTCACTTCCACGTCAACGCACACAGGCCCGGGGCGCATGCTCGAAACGCACACGACGAGTGCTCTGCAGCGTGGGCTTGGGCGCGTTGCTCGCGGCCGCTGTGTGGAGTTCGGGGCGGTGGTGAACACCGAGCGCGAACGCGTTCCGAGCCCGCCGAGCGAGCCGTGGCTCATCTGCCGTTTCGGGACGCTCGCCCTGCCACGGTGGGCGACCAGCACCGTCGCACCTTCGAGGTGAACCTGGGGCGCGAGCCGCGATGAAGGGAAGGACGGCATGGAAGGCCGCACGGCGGGCGGTCACGTCGCCGGCGAAACCGGTGCAGCGCGGGGACTTCGTCGCCGCTGGCGGATGGCGATCCTCGCGAGTGGATGGCGGCTTCCGAACGACTGCGCCGTGTCCAAAGTGGACACGGTTTGCCGCGCAGTCAGCGGCTGGGCTGGAGGAGACGTTCCACGCCGTCGCCGCGCCGCGCGCTGTCCTGGAACGCGGGTCGGACGCCGACGGCCGCGTCGCCGCTGATCCCGATCCCGTGCCATTCGCCATACTCCGGGCCGCGGCAGCCGGCTGGGCCGATATCGCGACCGCCGCCTGCGAGGCCGGCACCACCGACTCACTTACCGGTCTGTCGCCGGAGAAGTACCTCCGCGTCCGGCTGGCCGAGGTCTACCGCCGCTGCCGAGCGTGACGGATGCGAGGTGACGCTGACATCGGTGCCCTGGCGATCGAGGTTGATCTGTCAGCAGTCCGCCATCCGTACCGGTCGATGGCCCCGGTCTGGTCGCCGACGTCCTCCGCACCGTATTCGCCAGTGGGGAGACCGCCGCGGCGCTCGACCGAGCGACCGCCGCTGTGCTTGCCGAACGGGACACAAGCTTAGGCCACCAAATCAGGCACGCCCGTCGCCAGATCACCGATCTGCTGTCGGGTGCATCGGTTGCCCGATACAGAGGCAGCGCATGACGTCCCGGGCTACCTCGCCGGGCGAGGCGAACGGCCGGACAGCCGCACGTTCGATGGGCCAGACGGTGTCGCGGCGGGCAGAGCCACTTCAGAGCGTCGGCCATGAACGGGGCCGGGCCATGAACTTCGTTATCGGTTCCAGCGAGATTGGGGCGCAGGACCCGCTGTCGGGTGATCCCCGGCTGGATCCGCCCGCGGACCCGACCTCAGAGTCTGCCGCTGGCCTTGGCGCGGCTGCCGGACCCGGCGTGCTCACCGGACCTGCCTGCGCGTCCTGCCCTCCCGACGTGAACAACGCCTGGCCACCATCAGGGCGGATCCACCGAGAAGTATCAGCGCGCTGCAGACCATCAGTGAAGTGTCGACCGGGGCACCGGTCGAGGCGAGCGACTGGCCCGAGTCCGGGTTTACCTGCGGTTGCGTCCCGCTGCCGGTTCCGTCCACGTCGGTGGTCGGCGTGATCGGCGGTATGGCCACAGCGGACGTCGTGCTCGACGTAGTGGTCGGTGTGGCCTTTGCACTCGAGGTGCTGGTGGTGGGTGTTGTCGGGTCTGTGGTGCTTGTTGGCTTGGTGGTCGTAGTGGGTGTTGTCGGGTCTGTCGTGCCCGTTGGTTCGGTGCTCGTGGTGGGCGTTGTCGTGCCCGTCGGCCCGGTGGTCGTCGGTTGCGTCGTGGTGGTCGTCTCCGAGGTCGTGTCCGTGGGGACGGTCGGTGTGGTGGTGGTCGTTGCGGTGGTTGGTGTGGTTGTCGGTGTGGTCGTGGGCGTGTCGCCGCAGGTGGTGACGAGGTTGCCGAACGGCGCGTTGTGGATTTCGCCGCCGTTCTCGCCGGCTCCGCCCATGGTCGCCGTCCTGGAGACGACCGCGCCTTCGATGTTGGCGGAGCTGCGGTCGACCAGGGCGGCGTTCGGCGCGTAGATCGTGCCCCACACCGTGGGCGAGCTCGAGTACCTGTGCGCCACCCGTCGGCTAGATCTGTCCGATGTGGATACTCCGACGCTGGTTCTCGCCGGTACCACGGACGTTTCCCTGCCACCGGCCGGAGCGCGGGCGCTCGGTGAAGCGATGCCCGCGGCGCGGATTCGCCTGCGGGAGCACTACACGCACTTCTGTCACCAGAAGCAGGCTGCGGAGGTCGCCGCGGAACTGGCCGCATTCCTGGCCTGACTGGCTCAGCATTGCCGGGTGGGACCAGATGGTGAGGTCACCGATCTCGACGTCGGGGGCTGCTCGACGGCGAACGCGATCGCCCGCGCGACGGCGTCGGGGCTGATGCCGAGCGCCGCCATCGCCTGCCGGGCCTGCTCACGCTGCAGGGGCCTGGCCGGGACGATCTTCAGTCCCGACGCCGAGACGGTCGTGACGAAGTGCCCGGATCCCGGAAGCCGACTGGGCCGAGCGCGCACCTCGGATGGCGGTGGTCGTCGACGTCCCGGGTCTCCTCCGCGAAGACCGCGACTGGGCCGTGGTGCATCTTGCCTGCGCGATCTCCCGCCCTGGCCGAGTGTCGCACTCACGTCCCTGTCCGAACCGGACGCCGGCGCCGGTGACGCCAGGTCCTTGCGCGGGCAACCGAGCTTTCGGCCAAGAACCGAACGGGGCTCTCCGTCAGGGAGCCGACCAATCGGGAACCACATGCGTCACCCATTCGAGTTCACCCGCGGCGGGTAGTTTTTGCGAGATATTTTCGCGGGGCTATTCGAAGGTGGATCGTCATCGTGCATCATGCGCTCATGATGGAACAGACCACGTCGCGGCCGAGCACCCGCGGGGATCTGGAGCCGACACCGATCTATGACGCCGTTTCCGTGTTGTTGCAGGCACAGTGTCACGCTGGACAGCGCGCCGAGGAGACGGCCGCGACATCGGTGACGGCCGACCAACCAGTCCCCGCCAAACATGCGAACGCCGCGCAAGCACAGGAGGATCGTGCGGTGGCAGGCACGCTGACGCTCGACCGGGAGTAGCACGCACCCGCGTACGCGGCTGGCGTGGCGACGCGTGGCATCGTCGCTCCCCGCCGATGCATCGGCGTTATTCGTGGATGGAAGCGATCGCCGGCCCCGCTGTTCCGCACCAGCTGGCTGCACCCGCGCCTGGCAGTCAGGACAGGCATTTCGTCTCCTGATCGACTCGTCGGCGTCGCAACACGATGTAGCCCTGGCTCGGTGAGCGCGGAGCAGGCCGCAGCCGAGGAACCCCGCATGCGGTGCAGTGGATCATCGGGCGTGCCGCGGTGGGGCAGCTGCTGCATCTTGGCGAACCCGATGGATGTCTCCGCGCGCTCTCCTGTGCGGTCCGCTTGGCGCGACGAGGTAGTGTACCCGGCCCGCCGGAGCGGACGGGGCGGCGCCGGCCGGCCGGAACCAGCCGACGCCGTTGCCCAAGCTCACTGCGCGACGCTGATTTGCGTGTTCAGTGCCTGGTCACCCTGGGTCTTCTCATTGCCGGTCGCGTCCTGCGTGACGCGGTCCTTGGTCACGCCGAGTCCTTCGAGGGCGGTGGTGATCGCCTCGGCGCGCTTTTCGGAAAGCGCCTTCGCCTTTTCCGCGTCGGGGTAACCCGCGTGGGTGGCGATGCTGATCTTCACGGTGTTCCCCTGCAGCGCCTTGGCGATTTCGCCGAGCGTCTGCGTCGCCTGTGCGGTCAGGTCGGCCTTCTCCGATTCGAAGGTGATGGGCGCTCGCTGGAGCGCCTGCTCGATTGTCGTGCTCACCTGCTGGGCCGCGTCACCGGCCGCCTGACCCGCCGAGCTCGGCGCGCCGGCACCCGATGAGGCGGCGGCGCCGCTGGACGAGCTGAGGTCCGGGCCGGGAGCTGCCGTGTTGGTTGTCCCGCTTGAGTCGCACGCGGTGACCAGGCTGGCCACGATCGCCAAACCCGCCGCCGTCCGGGCAATTGTGCTATGCATGAAATTCCGTTTTCCTTTGTGTTTGCTCCGCCTTGTCTGACGCGAGGATACGAACACGGTGAGGTGGCAGCGGCAACAACGACCGAGGTCACAACGACCTGGCCCGAGCCGGCTTCGAGTCCCCTCCGTCGGGAACGTGCGGTCCTGCAACGGCTTCCGTTCGAAGTTCACCTGCGTGGGGGAAGTTCGGTGGCGTCACCCGCGTGAGGGGTATTGCCATCGGTGTGCCCCATCCAACGACCTTGACGGCGCCGATCGTTCAACCGTGGCAGCACCTTCACCCAGGTGACCGTCTCAAGTTGCAGGCTGGCGCCCGGAGGCTTTGATGAAGCCCGTCAACCGGGCCATGCGCCCCGGGCCACGGAATTCACAAGGGGTCCCAAGAGCATCGACTTCGATGGTCTGAAGAACGTCGCGAGCGGCGGCAACGTCGATCAAGCCGCGGAGTTCGCGAAATCCCGCTTCGGCCAGCACAGCGACAAGATCGACGCGGTGGCTGGCAAAGGCGAAGGACTTCCTCGGTCGTGACCAGCCGCGCGAATCCCGCGACGAGAACGCGCCCGGCGACGAGACGCCGGTCGGCGACGTCGGCGGACGTTCCGAGAGCGGCTTCGGCCGTCAGCAGGAGCAACCGCACGCGGACTGGCAGGGGAGCGAGTACGGTCGTCACGCCGCGACGGATGACGACACTTCGCGCGACATAGACGACCGTGTCGGTCAGGAGGCCGCAATGGACAGCCGCTACGGCCTGGATTCCGCGACCACGTACGGGGGATCTTCCGACGACCGTGCCGATTCCGGCTACGGGGTCTGAGTTCCGTGCCGGCTCGCTCGGCAGCGTGGCCTCGGCTCGCTTTAGCCTTGTATTCCTGGTTGTCGGTGATCTGGAAGGCATCGTGTGAACACAGCCTGATCCAGCGGGCCTCGTTCTGAATGTCAACCGGACCAGCCTCCTTCGTGGTCAGCTCGGCCCGTGCGATCGCTACGACGGTCACCCTACGGTGGTGCGCAGGCATTTCTGCGCTGTCGCGTCATCGTTGGGCCGCGGAGGCGTCTCAGAGAGTGCCGGGGTGTCCCGGGCGGCCCCTCCCCCTCAGTACCTGGGCCACCCCGGTCCAACGCCGCGCGACCACGCGCTTCCGGAATTTGGCCGTTCTTCGAATTGCGGCACACGACGCAGCAGGGCCCACACTCCGGCGAAGACGACGTAGACGGTTGACATCCAGAACTCGGTCATGGGCTAGATGTGCTGCTGCTTCTGGTCGTTGACACCCTGGGATGGGGGTTGGGTCTTCTGTAGGAGCCTCTCATACGGGGTCTGGCCAGCCAGGCTCCCGTGCGGGCGGTGGTAGTTGTAGTAGTCCTCCCATTCCTTGAGCTTGTCGTTGAAGGCGGCGAGGTCGCCGAGGACGACACCATCGAGCAGGCGGTAGAACTCCTCGGCGTCGATGCGGTGCGAACGCTCGACCTTCCCGTTGAGCCGGGGTGTGGCGGGCCTGATGTAGGGTCTGCCCAGGGTCTGGTTGACACCTCACCTGTGAGGCTTCGGCCTCGCCTGGAAGGATGTCATCGTGCCCAAGCCCTACCCCCGCGAGTTCCGTGACGACGTCGTCGCCGTCGCTCGCCGCGGCGAGACCCCGTTGAAGCAGGTCGCCAAAGACTTCGGGATCTCCGAATCGTGCCTGGCCAACTGGCTGCGCGCGGCCGACGTCGAGGACGGCACCCGGCCCGGAGTGACCCGGGAGGAGTCCGCCGAGCTACGCGAGCTGCGTAAACGCAACCGGCTGCTGGAGCAGGAGAACGAGGTCCTGCGCAAGGCCGCGGCCTACCTGGCGCAGGGCAATCTGCCGGGAAAATAGCCTTCCCGCTCGTCCGTGAACTGGCCGCGGCCGGCGCCCCCGTGCGGGTGCCGGCCGCGGTGACGTGCAGGGTGCTGGGGATCTCCCGGCAGGCCTACTACCAGTGGTGCGCTGCCCCGGTCTGTCAGCGGGACTTCGACGACGCGCATCTGATCAACGCCGCGCTCGAGATCCATGCCGACGATCCGGCCGATGGGTACCGGTTCATCGCTGACGAACTCGCCCGCCGCGGGTTCACTGCCTCGGAGAACCGGGTGTGGCGGATCTGCTCGATGCAGAAGATCTTCTCGCTGCACGCCAGG
>NZ_JAAGNB010001828.1:0-11179 GCF_010550475.1 Amycolatopsis sp. SID8362 | reverse complement strand
CTCGTCACCACCGAGCGAGCGGGCGCGGCGGTGCGGGCGGGCGTCGCGGGGCGCGCGGTGACCGGTTTGCCGGCGCCGTACTGCTCCAGCAGCGGCTCCAGGTCGCCTGCCGTGAGTGCCGGGCCCGCGAGGTCGCACCACTCGAGCCAGGCCTCCTGGGCCTCCTCGACGGTGTGCTTTTCGTGCGACAGCGTGACCGCCTCGAAGAGCTGCCGGGGCCCGGCCGCGGTGACGTCGGCCGAGCCGACCACCACGAACGACGGGTCGTCCTCCGCGATCACCAGCTTGGCGTTCAGCCCGCGCAGCGAGTGCACGATCACGCCCGCCTTGACCCAGTGCAGCAGCGCGTGCGGGCTCGTCGCGCCGGACAGCACAGTGTCCAGGCTCGCGTCCGTGATCAGCGTGTCACCGGGTTCCAGCGGCAGCAGCGCGGCCGCGCCGGGACCGACGTGGCCGAAGGCCGCCACCAGGTTCCGGCGAGGCGCGAGCAGTGGGGTGATCGAGCCCCAGATGTCGCGGCCCGTGAGAAGTCGTACCGAACGTTCTGCCAGACCCAGCCGACCGAGCTCCGCGTCCATGACCCTGACCTTACTTGGTGCCCCCTACGGCATTGACGGGCGGAATATCTCTTGCTTGGAAGTAGTTGAACGCGCATGTAAGATGGTGCTCGCGAAGGGAGCAGGTCATGCAGTTCGGAATCTTCACGGTGGGCGACGTCACGACCGATCCCACGAACGGCAGCACGCCGACGGAACACGAGCGGATCAAGGCGATGGTCCGGATCGCGCTCAAGGCGGAGGAGGTCGGGCTCGACGTCTTCGCGACGGGCGAGCACCACAACCCGCCGTTCGTGCCGTCGTCGCCCACGACGATGCTGGGCCACATCGCGGCGCAGACGTCCAAGCTGATCCTCTCGACGTCGACGACGCTGATCACCACGAACGACCCGGTGAAGATCGCCGAGGACTTCGCGATGCTGCAGCACCTCGCCGACGGCCGCGTCGACCTGATGATGGGCCGCGGCAACACCGGCCCGGTCTACCCGTGGTTCGGCCAGGACATCCGCCAGGGCATCCCGCTGGCCATCGAGAACTACGCGCTGCTGCGCAAGCTCTGGCGCGAGGACGTCGTCGACTGGCAGGGCAAGTTCCGCACACCGCTGCAGGGCTTCACCTCGACGCCGCGCCCGCTCGACGGCGTCCCGCCGTTCGTCTGGCACGGTTCGATCCGCAGCCCGGAGATCGCCGAGCAGGCCGCCTACTACGGCGACGGCTTCTTCGCCAACCACATCTTCTGGCCGAAGGAGCACTTCCAGCAGCTGATCGCCTTCTACCGGCAGCGCTTCGAGCACTACGGCCACGGCCAGGCCGACCAGGCCATCGTCGGCCTCGGCGGCCAGGCGTTCATCCGCCCGAAGTCCCAGGACGCGTGGAACGAGTTCCGGCCGTACTTCGACAACGCGCCGGTGTACGGGCACGGCCCGTCACTGGAGGAGTTCACCGACCAGACGCCGCTGACTGTCGGCAGCCCGCAGGAGGTCATCGACAAGACGCTGACCTTCCGTGAGCACTTCGGCGACTACCAGCGCCAGCTGTTCCTGATGGACCACGCCGGCCTGCCACTGAAGACCGTCCTGGAGCAGCTCGACCTGCTCGGTGAGCACGTCGTTCCGGTGCTGCGCAAGGAACTGGACGCGCTGCGCCCGGCCCACGTCCCGGACGCGCCGACCCACGAGTCCCTGAAGGCCGCGGCGCTGGTCGGGAGCCAGGCATGAAGCTCGCGGTGGTGACGGCGGGGCTGTCGGTGCCCTCGTCGACCCGGTTGCTGGCCGACCGGCTGGCCGCGGCGACCGTCGCCGCGGCCGGCGAGCCGGTCTCCGTGCCCGTCGTCGAGCTGCGGGACATCGCGCTCGACATCACGAAGAACCTGCTCACCGGATTCCCGAGCCCGGAGCTGCGCGCGGCGATCGACGCGGTGACCGGCGCGGACGCGCTGATCGCGGTGACCCCGGTGTTCACGGCGGGCTACAGCGGCCTGTTCAAGTCGTTCTTCGACGTGCTCGACGCGGATTCGCTGGTGGGCAAGCCGGTGCTGCTCGGTGCGACCGGTGGTACCGAGCGGCACTCGCTGGTGCTCGACTACCAGCTGCGTCCGCTGTTCGGGTATCTGAAGGCGGACCCGGTCGCGACGGGCGTGTACGCGGCTTCGTCCGACTGGGGCGGTGGTGAAGGCGCGCTGCAGCGGCGGATCGAGAAGGCCGGCGCGGAGCTGGCTGCGCTGGCGGCCGGGCGGCCGACGGTGAGTGCCGAGCCGGAGTTCGTGCCGTTCGACCAATTGCTGGCGGGGATGGGGGAGTAGGTCCGGTCAGCGCGTGGGTGTGGGCCCGGAGCCTGGTGGCTGCGGGCCTTTTCCCGTGTTCGGTTGTCCATCGCGGTGAAGGGCGGCGGCCGGTGGAGGTTGGCGCGACCGAGCCGTCGATGGCTGCGCGGGCCCTTTGCCGTGGCTCAAGCGGCGGCCGAGGGTGGGTGCGTCGCGGCGTCGTGGCGTCGGCGATCTGGTGCCGGGTAGGGCAGTTGCGTCGCGGGCGGTGGCGGCTGAGGGAGGTGCCGGCGTGATCGCTCGGGTACCGCGTGGCTGCGGCCGGTCGTGAACAGGCGGCGGAGGCGGCCCGGGGGCGGGACTGAGGGCTCGGTGCTCTTGGCCGTGGTGGCCAGGGCGACGGGGATGTTGTGGGGCTCGGTGGCGGGGGTGGTGTCGTCGGCGTCCGGTGTGGACTCGGTGGTGGCGGAATCCTCCGTGTAGTCCGGGAGTAGCACCTGAACGCGATCGCCGTACTGCATCGGCAGGTCCGGGGAGTCGAGGGCGAGGTCGATCGCGTCGGAGAAGGCGTCGCCGTAGTGCTCCTCCCGCGTGCGGGACTCCTTGCCCTCTTCGGCGCGGCGCTCGGCCAGGGCGTCGAACAGGGCGCTGGCGCGGTTGCCGGTCTCGTCGTCGAAGCGGCCGGACAGCTCCCAGACGCCGGTTCGCTTGCGGCGCAACGAAAGCTTGCGGTGCGGGGTGGCGGGCTCGGGGGTGGACGGCTCGGCGTCGCCGGTGTCCGGGGTGGCCAGGTCGGCCGCGAGGCGGGAACCCAGCGCCGCGACTTTCCTGTGCCCAGCTTCGGACATGGCGGACAGCAGCAGCTGCTGCTCGGTGTCTTCGCGGTGCTCGGGCGGAACTTTCGCCAGGACCTTGACGATCGAGTCGATCATCGGCGTGCTCAACCGTCCGGCCGACGCCACGATTGCGGTGGCGGGCGCCAAAGGCTCGCCGTCCGGGGAATTCGTTGCGCGGGCGCGCCTCATGACCGCTTCGGCGGTGGCTTTCGGTACGTCGGCCAGGTGTGCGTACAACTGGGCCGCCGACTGGTAGCCGAACGTTTCCGGTGCGCCGCGTGACTCGATTTCCACCAGCAGCGCACCGATTTCCGCCTCGGCGGTTCTGACGACGGCGAGCAGCGAGCCGATGCGGTCGGTCAAGGCCGCCGCATCGGCTTGCTGAAGATCGTTGCTGTCCACGTGATCGAGGTTACCGATCTTTCGAACAGTCGTTCATCACACGAAGAGGTGAAGTCAGCGGTGGTGCACCCGGTAACGCAGGTGGGTGACGCCCTCGCCGGCCACGACCTCCACGCGTTCCAGTTCGGCCTTCGTCGCGCCGAGGTCTTCGAAGTAGCGCACGCCCTCGCCGAGGAACACCGGCACCAGGTCGATCCGCAGTTCGTCCAGCAGGCCCAGGTTCAGGCACTGGCGGGCGATACTCGGTCCGGAGACGCCGACGTTGCCGTCGCCGGCCGCCTTCGCGCGCTCGATCGCGGTGTCGACGTCGCCGACGAACGTGAACGGCGCCAGGTTCTCCGCGGACCAGTCCGGGGGTGGCGGGCGGTGCGTCACCACGAACGCCGTCCCGCCGCCGGGCGGGTGCCCGCCCCAGCCGTGGGTGTAGTCGAAAACTCGGCGGCCGCAGACGAAAGCGCTGTGGCGCGCCGATTCCAGCTGTGCTCGCAGGTAGCCCGCGCTCGACGGCGCGACGCGGAACGTGATCGGGTAGCCCACCATAGGCACGTCGACGTCGCCCGCGGTGTACCAGTCGAAGAGCGGCCCGACGCTGTCGTCGGGCCGCGCCACGAAGCCGTCGAGCGACATGCAGAAGCTCGCGACGACCGGCATGTCAGCCCTCCTTCTCCAGCACCTCGTCGAGCCGCTCGTACGACTGCTCGATGCCGTTGTTCATGCCGCTGTCCACTGCCGCGTCGCGGGCCTCGACCGACGGGTACACCGAGCGGCTTTCGATCCGGGTGCGGCCGCCGAGGTCGATCAGCGTCATCGACTCCAGGCAGACCTCGCCGGGGGCGCCCTCGAACTCGAAGGTCTGGATGATCCGGTCGGCGCTCACGGTGTGGAAGACGCCGCGGAAGCGGTACTCGCCGCGGTGGTCGCGGTGGACGTAGTGGTAGCCGCCGCCCGAGCGGGCGTCGAACTCGAGCAGCTCCATCTCCATGCCGCGCGGGCCGAGCCAGCGGACGACGAGCTCCGGGTCGGTGTGGGCGCGCAGGACCTTGTCCGGCGACGCCGCGAACTCGCGGGTGATCTCGATGAACGGGGTGCCGGGCTGCGCGGTGATCGTGGTGCTCATTTCTCTTCCTCCAGGGTTTCCAGGACGGCGTCCAGCCGCCGGTAGGTGCGTTCGGTCGCCAGTCGATAGGTGTCGATCCAGCCGGTCAGCGCTTCGAGGGCGGCCGGGACGAGGTGGCACGGCCGTCGCTGGCCGTCGCGGCTGCGCGTGATCAGCCCGGCTTGCTCCAGTACCTGGATGTGCCGCGAGATCGCCTGCTTGGTGATCTCGAAGGGCTCGGCCAGCTCGTTCACCGTCGCCTCGCCGCGGGAGAGCCGGGCGACGATGGCCCGCCGCACCGGGTCGCCGAGCGCGGTGAACGCCCGGTCCAGTCCCTCCTCGTCAAGCGCCATCTTTATCAACCAATCTGTTTATCAACCGATGAGTTGACTATGGCACGGTGAGGTCGCGGCCGTCAAGGAGGTGCCGAAAGTAGGGGGTCACCGACGTCGTCCGGCAGCGGTGGCGGACCCGTGAAATCCCTAGCTTTAGCCCCATGACCAGGCTTTTCCTCGTGCTCGCGGCTCTGCTGTTCGCCACCGCGACTCCGGCGGCAGCCGCCGCTGCGCCCCCCGACGTCGACGGCTACGTCCGCGCCTACCTCGACCACACCGGCCTGCCCGGTGCCTCGGTCACCGTCACCCGCGGCGGCGACGTCGTCCGCGCCGCGGGCTACGGCCACGACGCCGCGGGTGTGCCGGTCACCGCGGCGAGCCGGCTGCCGATCGCGTCGGTGAGCAAGTCCATGACGGCATTCGCGGTGCTCCAGCTCGTCGAAGCCGGCCGCGTCGCGCTCGACGAGCCGGTCACGCGCTACCTCCCGGACTTCCGGCTCGCGGACGCGCGGGGCGCGCGGATCACCGTCCGGATGCTGCTCGACCAGACGTCCGGGATGGCCGACTCCGCGTTCCCCGACCTGAAGCTGGCGCAGCCGCGCACCCTCGCCGAAGCGGTGACCCGGCTGCGTGAGGCGCCGCTGGCGAGCGAACCGGGAGCCGAGTTCCACTACCACAACCCGAACTACGAGGTGGCCGCCCGGATCGTCGAGGTGGTGGCCGGGCAGCCGTTCGCGGACTACCTGCGCACCCGGCTGTTCGGGCCGCTCGGAATGATGGCGAGCACCACCGTGGACACGCCGCCGGCCGGGACCGAGGGGTACGTCCGGGCGTTCGGGATCGAGGTCCCGGTGTCCGAACCGGACTGGTTCACCGGCGGCAGCCACGGCGTCCTGAGCACCGCCGGGGACCTGGCGAAATGGCTGATCGCCCAGCGCGACGGTGGTGGCGTCCTCTCGCCGGCTTCGGCCGCGCTCGCGCACACCCCGGCGCCCGGCCGCGACTACGCGCTGGGCTGGCGCGTCCGGGACGGGCGGGTGTCGCACACCGGCGACTGGTTCTCCCACACCGCGGCGCAGGTGCTGCTGCCGAGCGGCTACGGCGTCGCCGTCGTGGCGAACACCGGCATGGCGCTGGACAACGAGGCCGAGCTGCTGGCCCAGGGCCTCGCGGACCTGCTCGAAGGCCACGCGCCCGAGGTCTCGCTGCCCGCCGGCGTCATCGCCGACTGGGTGCTCGGCGGGCTGGCGCTCGTCGCCGCCGGGCTGGCCGTCCTGGGAGTGCGGCGAGCCCGGCGGAAGCCGCGGTGGTGGCGCGTCGTGCCGCCGTTGCTGCCGCTCGGCGTGCTCGCGTTCCTGCCGCAGCTGCTGGGTGTGGTGTTCGCCGGACGGCAGGGGACCTTCGGTCAGGTGCTCTACGTCTGGCCCGGCCTGATGGTCGCGCTCGGACTGGTCGCGCTCGCGGGCTTTGCGGTGGCCGTCGCGCGGGTATCCGCCCTCGTGAGTGGCACACGAGCCCGCGACCAGGAAGAATCGGGCGAAACGAGGGGAGCGCACCGGTGGGCATCGGCAAACAGGCCAAGCGCGTCCTGATCGCCTCGGCGGGCGCGGTCCTGCTGGTGGTCGGGGTGCTGCTGCTCGTCCTGCCCGGGCCGGGGCTGCTCCTCGTGCTCGCCGGGCTGCTGCTGCTCGCCTCGGAGTTCCCGGTGCTCGAGCGGTACGTCGACCCGGTCCGCGACCGCGCGATGAAGGCGGCCGAGGACAGCGTGTCCTCGCCGCTGCGGATCGCCGGGTCGGTGCTGGCCGGGCTGGCGCTGCTGGCCGCGGGGATCGTCTGGGGCACCGTGAAGTCGCTGCCGTTCAGCGGCTGGAGCACCGGGTCGAGCCTGATCCTGTCGTCGGCGATCCTGTTCGCGCTGCTGATCTGGAGCTACCGCCGGGTGAAGGCGCGCCGCGCGGAACCGGCCGCCCGCCGGGACTGACCGGTACCGTCGGGGAGCATGAGCGCCGGATTCCAGCGCGCCCGCCGTCCCGAGCAGATCGAGGCGCGCCGCACCGCGATCCTCGCCGCCGCCCGGGAGATGCTCGGGCAGCGGCCGGTGGCCGAGATCAGCCTGCGCGAGCTGAGCTGCCACGTCGGGCTCGCGAAGTCCAACGTGCTCCGCTACTTCGACAGCCGGGAGGCGATCTTCCTCGAAGTCCTCGACGGCTCGTGGTCGGCGTGGCTGGACGAGCTGGCGTTCGCGGACCTGCCGGTCGCGCTCTTCGAACGCGAGAACCAGGTTGCCGGGACGATCGCGTCGACGCTCGCGGAACGCCGGCTGCTGTGCGAGCTGATAAGCGCGATGGCCCCGGTGCTGGAACGCAACATCTCCCTGGATTTCGCCCGCGGCTTCAAGCACCGCGCGGCCGCGAACCTCGAACGACTGGCGTCGCTGGTCCGCGCCGGGGTCCCGGAGCTGTCGGCGGACGCGGCCCGGGTGTTCGCGCGGGCCGTCGTGGTCGTGGTGTCGGGGGCGTGGCCCTACGCGAACCCGACGGAGGCGGTGGCACTCGCGACGGCCGAGGCCGGGGGCGCGCCGGGGTTCGAGGCCGTGGTGGCGGAGAACCTCACGAACCTGCTGGCCGGTCTCGTCGCGCGAGGGCGGTGATGTCCGCGTTCTCCAGGATCGGCTTCTCGTACCCCGACGCCACCGCCAGCATCGCGAGCCCGATGTCCTCGGTCGTCGTCACCGCGCGCGGGAACAGCCGCTTGAGCGCCGGGTACAGCGGCATCGCGACGCGGTAGAGCACCCGGTACAGCGGGGTCTTCGACGTGATGCCGTGCAGCGGCTGGATGTAGCCGGGACGGAAGGCGAACGTCCGCAGCGGCAGCCGCGCCAGCGCGTTCTCCGTCGCCCCCTTCACCCGGGCCCAGCGCACCCGGCCGCGCTCGGTGCTGTCGGTGCCCGCGCCCGAGACGTACACGAAAGTGGTGTCCGCCGGCAGCTTCCGGGCCACCGACAGGGTGAGCTGGTACGTGATCCGCTCGTACTCCTCCGGTGCCACGCCCACCGACGACACCCCGAGGCAGAAGAAGCAGGTGTCGTACCCGGTGATCGGCTCGAGGGCGAACAGGTCCTGCTCGACGACCTCGCGCAGCTTCGGGTGGCTGGTGCCGGCCGGGGACCGGCCGATCGCCAGCACCGCCTCGACGCGTTCGTCGCGCAGGCATTCCCGCAGCACGCCTCGGCCGACCATGCCGGTCGCGCCGAACAGGACGACCCTCATGCGCTCGTCACCGGCAGCAGTCCCCTCTCGGCGAAGACCTTCTTGGCCGTGAAGGTCGCGTTCAGCGCCTTCGGGAATCCACAGTAGACCGCCGAGTGCAGGAGCGCCTCGACGATCTCCGCGGGCGTGAGCCCGACGTTGAGCGACGCGTTGACGTGCACTTCCAGCTGCGGCTCGCAGCCCCCGAGGGCGGTGAGCATGCCGAGCGTCACGAGCTGGCGGTCGCGCGGTTCGAGGCCCGGCCGCGCGTAGATCTCCCCGAAGCCCCACGACACCACGGCTTCCGCCAGCGCGGGGGAGACGTCGGCGAGGTTGTCGAGCACGCGCTGCCCGCTCTCGCCGTCGATGGCGGTCAGGGTCTTCAGGCCGAGTTCGAAGCGCTCGTCGGTCATGGCGGGTTCCTTTCCCCAGTACGTCGTTGCGAGGACGACGCTAGGGCCTGGAGCGCGCTCCAGGTCAAACGTGACGGCCACCACTGCGGGTGGCCGTCACGCCCGGACTTACTTGCCGCTCGAGTACAACGCGCTCACGTCCGCGTCGGACAGGGCGCGGTCGTACACGTGGACCTGGTCGACGGCGCCGTTGAGGTAGTCGACCGGGTTGCCGCCGTACTTGCCGCGGCCGATCACCGTGTGGCCCGTCGACGCGTCGCCGAGGCAGACGCTCTTCGTGGCCGCCAGCTGGCCGTCGACGTACAGCTTCAGCGTGCCCGCGGCCGCGTCGCGGACGCCGACCACGTGGTACCAGCGGTTCGCCTCCGGGGCCGTGGGCGCCAGGGCCCGCGTGCCGACGAAGCTCATCGCCAGCCGGTGGTCCTGACCGGAGTACTGCAGGAAGAACGCGCTGTTGCTCGGGCCGTCCTGGCTGACGATCGTCTGGAAGCCGTCACCCACGGCGTTGAACTTCACCCACGCCGCCGCGCTGTAGCTGCCTTCGGTGTTCACCAGCGCGGCACCCGTGTCGGCGTACTGGCCCGACCCGTTGACCGCCAGCGCCGAGCCGGTCTTGCCCGCCGTCCAGGACGCGCCGCCGACGAGCGTGGCGTCGTGGTCGCCGACGACGTCCTCGGCCACCGTGCCCGCGTTCTCGTCGAACGGGTACGCCGCGATGCCATCGATGCCCGGCGTGCCCTGCGGAACCGAAGGCCCCGACACGGGAGCGCCGGTAGCGCCCTTGATGACCGCGAGGTTCGCCGCGCGGACCGCCGCGAAGTCCATCTTCTTCACCTGCCGGTCGTAGGTGAAGAAGCCGTTGACCTCCTTCTCGACGTCGGTGGTTTGCGTGTAGACGCCGGCGGAGACGCCGCACCGCTGGGCGACCAGCAGCAGGCGCTGCTGGAGTTCGCCGTAGCGCCGGGTCAGCGTCGCGCTGTCGGGCTCCATCTCGTAGGCGAAGCTGCCCGCGGCGTCGAACTCGTGACCGGCGACCTTGAGGCCGAGGCCGCCGTACTCGCCGTCGACCGCCGCGCGCGTTCCGGTCTGGATCGGCGTTCCGGGACCGGTGTAGGTGTGGTCGTCGTAGATGTCACCGCGACCGCTGTCCGGTTCGGACCGGCAGCAGTTGACGCCGGACTCGGCGTTCACCAGCCGGGTCGGGTCCCAGGACTTGACCTCGTCGGCGATCCGGCCGACTTCGTAGTCGCCCCAGCCCTCGTTGAACGGTACCCACGTGACGATCGACGGGAAGCTGCGGTGCTGGTCGATCATCCGCTTCATCTCGGACTCGTAGTTGACGCGCGAAGCCGCCGAGGGCTCGACGTCGTCCTTCATCGCCGGCATGTCCTGCCAGACCATGAGCCCGAGCTTGTCGGCGTAGTAGTACCAGCGGTCCGGCTCGACCTTGATGTGCTTGCGCACCATGTTGAAGCCGAGCGCCTTCTCCTGCTCCAGGTCGAACTTGAGCGCCGCGTCGGTCGGCGCGGTGTAGATGCCGTCCGGCCAGAAGCCCTGGTCGAGCGGGCCGACCTGCATGACGAACTTGCCGTTGAGCAGCATCCGCTGCTTGCCGTCGGCGGTCTTGCCGACGCTGATCGACCGGATGCCGAAGTACGAACCGACCTCGTCGCCGCCCGAGAGCTTCACGCGCAGGTCGTAGAGGAACGGGTCGTCCGGCGACCACAGGTGCGGCCGGTCCACCTTGAGCCTCAACGGCGTGTTCGCGTCACCGGACACGCGCCCGACCGGGCGGCCGTGGTCGTAGGCGACGGCCTCGACGCGCTGCTTGACCGGGCCGCCGACCACGGCGTTGACCGTGACCGAACCGGAAGCGAGGTCCGGCGTGACGTCGAGCCGGTCGATGCGCGCGGCCGCCACCGGCTCCAGCCAGACGGTCTGCCAGATGCCGGACGACGGCGTGTAGAAGATGCCGTCGCCGGGGGAGCGCTGCTTGCCGATCGGCTGCCCGCCCTGGTCGTTCGGGTCGGCGACACCGACGACGACCTCCTGGGACGTCGCGGTGGTCAGCGCGTCGGTGACGTCGACGGACCAGGCGTCGTAGCCGCCGGTGTGGCGGCCGACCGTCTTGCCGTTGACGATCACCGTGGCGTCGTAGTCGACGGCCTGGAAGTGCAGCAGGAGCCGCTGGCCGCCCTTGCCGACCTGCCAGGTCTTCGGGACCTCGAACGTGCGGCGGTACCACATGTTCGTCTCGTGGCGCATGATCCCGGACAGCGCGGACTCGACCGGGTACGGCACGAGGATGCGCTCGCCGAGCGTCTTGCCGACGGGCGCGGCCTCACCCGGCGTCGCCTTGGCGAACTCCCACACGCCGTTGAGGTTCTGCCACTTGTCGCGGGTCAGCTGGGGCCGCGGGTAGTCGGGCAGCGCGTTGGTGGGGGAAACGTCCTTCGTCCACGGCGTGGACAGCGGCGGGGTGAGCCGTTGCCACTGCGGCGCGTCGGCCGCGGCGGCGGCCGGCACGGTG
>NZ_JAAGNB010001770.1:0-11341 GCF_010550475.1 Amycolatopsis sp. SID8362 | reverse complement strand
TGTCGATCGCCGCGCGCGCGGCCGACCAGGCGACCCGCCGGCGCTCGTCGCGCTCCCGCCACCGGGGCACGGCGACCGCCCCGAACCCGGCGACGGCGATCACCACCGCGGCGAGCACCCACACCACCCACGTCATCCCGGCCACCTGCGCTCTCTCGGGGAGGAGATCATTCTGCCGGTAGAGGCCCGCGGATGTGACGGCTTTGCCGCATCGTGTCGCAGGTGTTCACCGGACCAAGTGGACGGTCTTCGCGGCCGGGACGAACGTGGCGGTCTGGCCGCGGGTGAGGGCGACCGTGTCGGCTTCGAGGCCGTCGCCGAACGCGACCAGGCGGTCGGACTCGACCTCGACCGTCAGCGGCGTCCCGGTCAGCTCGCCTTCGGTGTGCTCGGTCCCGGTCGACGGCGACGGCCAGGCTTCGCGCACGAACCAGACCAGCCGGGCCTCGCCGGGGCCGGGCAGGCGCAGCCCGCTGCGGCGTTCGCGCCACACCGAGCCGCACCAGCCGGTCGCCCCGGTGCCCGTCCCGACGAGGATCCCCGACGACGCCTGGCGTTCCAGCGGCCCGCCACCGACCCCCAGCCGGTAGCGGGCCGTCTGGTGCCCGGCGTGCCCGAGGTAGATCTCGTTGAGCGCGAGCAGCCGCTGGCCGTCGTCCGCGGTGAGCTCGGCCATCGTCCGGTGCTCGACGTCCCCGGTGCTCCGCACGAGGTCCGCGACCGCGTGCGGCGGATGCTTGACGAGGACGCCGGGCCGCGCCGGCGTCACGCCGATCACCGGCTGCCCGTCGAGGTACTTGGCCACGTTGGCGATCAGGCCGTCCTGGCCGACCACGACGACGATGTCCTCCGGCGTGAACAGGAACCGGTCGAGGTCGGCGCGTTCGACCTCGCCGCGGCGCCAATCGAGCGGGATCGCCGCCGACGCCGTCTTGAGCGCGGCGCGCAGGGCGGCGTCCGCTTCGGTCACCTCGGCGAGGTCACGGCCGCGCGTGCGCAGGAAGAACTCCGCCTGGCCGCGCGTGCCGTGCCGGGCCACCAGCTCGTCCAGTTCGGTGCGCCGGTGCACGAGCACGACGCGCGGGGCGAGGCTCACGACCGCACGCCGAGCTTGGTCAGCAGCGGGGCGAGCAGGTCCGGGGTCACCGTGAGGCTGTCGATCTTCGGCAGGTTCCCGGCCAGTTCCTTGAGCGCCAGCCCGGTGAGCACGCCTTCGGGCAGATCGCGGTACGCCGCCAGCCGCGCGGCCTCGCCGGCCGCCTCGGCCTCACCGAGCGCCCGCTTGCCTTCGGCGTCGACCTGCGTCAGGCGTTCCTTGCGCGACGCCTGCGCCTCGGTCTCGATCCGGCTCGCCGCGGCGGCCTCCTCGGCCTGCCGCCGGGCGTTCGCGCCGCGCTGGGCGAGCAGCTGTTCCTCGCGCCGGGCCAGCTCGATCTGGTTCTGCAGCTCGTTCTCGCCGATCGCGCGTTCGCGTTCGACGGCGAGGGCGCGCCGCTCGTAGGTCGCCCGGTCGGCCTCCTGCTGCACCTTTTCCCGCGCGGTCGTCTGCAGTGCCTTCTCGACCTCCGGCTCGGCGCGGATGGCGACGACGCGGACGTCGACGACCGCCGAGCCGGTCTGCGCGAGCCGGGTGTCCTCGTCGGCTAGCCCGGCGCGGATCCGGTCGCGGACCGCCTGGACGCCGTCGACCAGCGCGACCTCCAGCGACGTGCGCGTCAGGACCTCGACGGCGTACTGCTGGACGTTCTCGGTGAGCAGCCCGCTGATCTGGGCGAGGGGATCGCCCCGCCAGCGGCCGGTGTCCGGGTCGATGGAGAAGTCGATCCGCTGCGCGGCGAGCGCCGGGTCCTCGATTCGGAAGGTGAGCGCGAGCTGGACGGTGACGTCCTGGAAGTCGGCGGTGCGCGCGTGGAACAGCAGCGGCAGCTCCCGATCGTCGACCGGCACCTCCGACACGACCGCGGTGAGCGGCCGGTACCAGAACGACAGCCCGACGCCGTCGTGCGCGAGCTTGCCGCGGCGGAAGTGGCGGATGTGCACGGTGGGCGCGCCCCGCAGGTGCCGGAACCCGAAGCGGCGGTCGATGTCGGCCATGAGGTCCTCCTCTTATCGTCGAGGTGACGATATGGGGCGGGAGGGTTAATCGTCAAGATGACGATTAACGGGTAGGGTGGTGGCATGGATCACCCTCCGTTCGCCGTCACCGTGGACCTCGTCGTGCTCACCCTGAGGGACGAGCTGTGCGCGCTGGTGGTGCGCCGCGGGATCGAGCCGTACGCAGGGGAGTGGGCGCTGCCGGGCGGGTTCGTCCGGGCGGACGAAGACCTCCCGGACGCGGCGCGGCGTGAGCTGGCGGAGGAAACCGGGCTCGCGCCGGGGTCCGTCCACATCGAACAGCTGGCTGGCTACGGGGCGCCGGGCCGGGACCCGCGGATGCGGGTCGTCACCATCGCCTACCTGGCTTTGGCGCCGGACCTGCCGGTGCCGTCGGCCGGCACGGACGCGGCCGAAGCCCGCTGGGCGCCGGTGCGCTCGCTGGCGGCCGAGCGGCTGGCGTTCGACCACGACCGCATCCTGGCCGACGGCCTCGAGCGCGCGCGGGCGAAGCTGGAGTACTCACCGCTGGCCACGGCGTTCTGCGCGCCGGAGTTCACGGTCGCCGAGCTGCGCCGGGTGTACGAGCTGGTCTGGGACACCCGGCTGGACCCGCGGAACTTCCACCGCAAGGTGACGGGAACCGCGGGCCTGCTGGCCCCGACCGGCCGCACGACCACCCGCGACGGCGGCCGCCCGGCGCAGCTGTACCGGAGGGGAGAAGCCGAGCTGTTGTACCCGCCGATGCTGCGCAGCTGACCGGGACGGGTCAAGCGGCGCGGGCCGGGACCAGCCGTCGCGCGGCCGTGACCAGGGGGAGCAGCCGGGTGCCGAAATTGCGGACCGCGAGGCCGCTCCGGGTCGCCGGGATCAGTAGGGCCGCCGCGGTGGAAACGTTGCGCTGCTTGGGTTCCACCAGCTTCCGGTGCGTGCTTTCGTACCGCCGGAACGCCGACGCCGGGTCGCCCGGGGTGCGGCCCAGTTCCTCGGCGAGGGTGTACGCGCCCGCCATCGCCAGCGTCGAACCGTCGCCGAAGAGGGACACGCACGACGCCGCGTCGCCGGCCAGCGCGACGCGGCCCGACGACCAGCCGTCCAGCCGCACCCGGCTCACCGAGTCCAGGTACAGGTCGTCCGCCTCGCGCACGCGCTCGAGCAGTTCCGGCACGCGCCAGCCCGCGCCCTCGTACGCCTCGGCGAGCATGCGCTTGTGCAGCGCGGAGTCGCGGTGGTCGAACCCCGGCACGGCAGTCCCGCGGAACATGAACGCCGCGATGCCGCGCCCGCGCGAGGGGTGGATCGCCAGCGCCCGGCCCGGCGAGTTGTACATGACGATCGACGTCGCGTCCGCCGGCGCCTCGGCCAGCGGCAGCGTCGCGACGTAGACGCCCATGTGCTGGACGAACCTGTGCTCCGGACCGAACGCCAGCCGCCGCACGGCCGAATGCAGGCCGTCGGCGCCGATCACCAGGTCGAAGCGGCGCGCGGCACCGCGCTCGAACGTCACGTCGACGCCGCCGTCCTGGTGCAGCCCGGTGACCGAGTCGTGGAAGACGAACTCGGCGTCCGCGCGGGCGGCTTCGTGCAGGATCGCCGCGAGGTCGGTGCGGGGCAGCTCGATGCCGCCGTCGCCACCCAGCGCGACGCGGCCGGTGCGCCGTCCCGCGTCGTCGACGAACTTCAGTTCGGTCGCGTCGGTGCTCGCTTCGCGCAGTTTCGCGGTGATGCCCATCCGCTCGGCGACGCGGGACGCCGGCCCGCGCACGTCGACCGGGCTGCCGCTCGAGCGCAGCCCGGCGGCGCGCTCGACCACGGTCGGCCGGAAGCCCGCGCGGGCCAGCCAGTACGCCAATGTCGGCCCGGCGACGCCCGCGCCGGAGATCAGTACGGTCTGCTCGGTCATGGTGTTACCCCCGTCTAGGTCCTGACCAACGGTCAGTCATGACCGTACGCTCCTGTCCAACGGTCAGGCAAGCGGCTAGGCTCGGGCGATGACCGACGACACCCGCGCCCGGATCCTGCGCGCCGCGCTCGAGGAGTTCTCCGAGCGCGGCTTCCACGCGACGTCGGTCCGGGAGCTGGCCGAACGCGTCGGCGTCACGAAAACAGCGGTGCTGTACCACTTCCCGGGCAAGGCCGACATCGTCACGGCGCTCGCCGAGCCGCTCCTGGACGACCTCGAAGCGGCGATGGCGAAGGCGGCGGACGCGGCCGACCCGCGCGCGGCGGCGATCGAAGGCCTCCTCGGCGTCTGGCTCCGCCACCGCTACCTGCTGCGGATGAACCTGCGCGACCTCGGGCTGACCGCGTCGACGGCGGTGTTCGAGCGCTTCCGCGACGGCATGCTGACGGCGAACCGCCTGGTGGCGGGCCCGGACGCGGACCTGGCCGGCCGCGTCCGCGCGGCACAGGCGATCGCGATGCTCAGCGACCCGGTGGTGCTGTTCGCCGACGCCCCGGTGGCCGAACTGCGCGCCGCGGTCCTCGACGGCGTCGACCGGCTGTACGCCGTGGCCGAAGACCGGCCCCGCGCCCGCCGGGGCCGCCCGACGGTGATGAGCCCGGAGACGATCGAAGCAGCCCGCCGGCTCTACGACGCGGGCCACGCGCCGTCCGACATCGCGACGGCGCTGGGCGTCTCCCGCGCCACGATCTACCGGCACCTGCCCGGCGTCGAATAATGAGACACATTAATGAGACTTATTGAGACGCGACCTCGATGGCGGGCAACGCCGCCAGCTGGGCGGGCGTCAGCTTGGCCGCCGCCTCGAAGACCTTCCGCTGGTGTTCCTTGATCCGCTCGTCCACCAGCCGGCTCAGTTCGAAGACCAGCCGGCCGGTCTGGCGGACCGTGACGTCGTCCACCAGCGGCCGTCTCGCCGACGTGATGACGACTCCCGAGGCCGCGCCGGCCGGGGATTGTGAGACGCCCACCGAGTAGGTCTCGCGCGGGTTGACCGGCCCGTCGAGCGAGAAGTCCCGGAGCCGGCCGAGCAGCGCGTGCCACTCGGCGACCTCGCCCGGCACCCCGGCGGCCTCGACGTCCGCCACGGTCAGGCCCATGCCGCGGTCGCCGGTCCGGAAGCACCGGGCGTAGGAGTTGAGCGCCGACACCCACAGCGCTTCGACGACCACGTCGTCCACCCGCGGGCGGGCGAACTCCGTCATCAGCCGGTCGCAGCACTCGAGCGTGAACTGCAGGTCGTCGAAGATCCCGACGAGGTCGGCCAGGCCCAGCGCACCGGGGGTGGTCAGCCGCCGGGCGCTCGATGGGGTCGTCGTGGAAGCGGACATCCTCCAACCACACCGCATCCGAGGGCGTTCCGGGGTCTCAATTTGCGACACCACCCGCCACGGGCCGCAGCGTCAGCGCGAACGACGTCTTCCCCGGCACCAGCCGGTACGCAGCCAGCACCCCGGGCCCGCACGCCGCCGTCCCGAGACCGTGCTGGGCCACGTCCAGCGTCAGGTGCACCAGCGACCCGGACTCGAGCTCGTCCGTGTGCCGCGCCTCCTCCAACGCCGCCGACGTCCAGCGGCGGGCCGTGAAGTCGAACGTCGGGTCGCCGTCGACGCGGATGCCCGTGCCGTCCGGGGCCGTGAACCCTGCCCAGCGCACGGCCGTGCGGTTGCCGTTCTCCTGCGGGAAGACGTACGGCGTCTGCAGGCCGTCGACGCTGCTGGAGAACCGGCCGATCCGCACCGCCTGGCGGCTGTCCGGGTACGCCTCGCCGGGGCCGCCGCCGAACCACTCGGCCGAGCCGAACGTGCCCGGGATCGCCATCGCCAGGCCGAGCCGGGGGAGCGTGGCCGGGACCGGGCCGTCCGGGGTGACGTCGACGCGCAGCCGGAGGCCGCCGTCGAAGGCCGTCCACGTGTAGTCCGCGAGCAGGCCGAACGACCGCGCCGGCGGGGCGACCCGGGTGTGCACCACGAGTTCGTCGCCGTCGGCGTCGACCGCGATGACCCGGTGCTGCATCCGGTGCAGCCCTGCCGCGAGCCACTGTGACGCCTCGGACGGTCCGGGCGACGAACCGCGGTCGTTGTCGGTGGTCGCGCGCCAGACGTCGAGCTGCGGCCCGTCGACCGGGTGCCCGCCGAGTGCCGTCAGGACACCTGTCGCGGCGTCGAACTCGCCGGTGCCGAGGATCAGCTGCCCCGCCGTGCGGAACACGGGCCCGCGCACCGGAGGCTCGGGACGGGCGGGAGCCGCCGACACCGGCAGCTGGCCCCAGCCGACGACGTGCCCGGCGGGCGCCCACGCCGTCGCCGAAGCCAGCGACGCCGAAACGGTCAGCCAGGACTCACCGGCACACGGCGGCAACGACGGCAACGGAACGGCCACGCTCTGTCCGGAGTGGACGACCGGGACATCCAGAACGCCTTGTGCGACGGCGATTCCTTCGTCTTCGAGCACCCACGAGAACCTCACGTGCCCGGTCGAGCCGAAGTCGTAGTGGTTCGACACCCGGATCCCCACCGGGTCGGCGCCGATCCGCACCGGCTCGATGATCTTCGCGAACTCCGTCAGCCCCGGCGACGGCGTCCGGTCCGGGAAGAGGAGGCCGTCGATGACGAAGTTGCCGTCGTGGAGCGGCTCGCCGAAGTCCCCGCCGTACGCGAAGTGGCCGGGGACGGCCAGGCCGTGGTCGATCCACTCCCAGACGAACCCGCCCTGGCAGTTCGGGTACCGCTCGAACAGCTCGCGGTACTCCAGCAGCCCGCCCGGCCCGTTGCCCATCGCGTGCGCGTACTCGCAGAGGAGGAACGGCAGGTCGCGGCGCCGCTCGTTGTCGTCCTCACGCCGTCCGATCCGGTCGACTTCTTCCGGTGTCGCGTACATCCGGCTGTGGACGTCCACATAGGAGCAATCGTGGTCGCCCTCGTAGTGCACCGGCCGCGTCGGGTCGCGGTGGCGCACCCAGTCCGCCATCCGCGCCAGGTTGTCCCCGGTGTGGCTTTCGTTGCCCAGCGACCACAGGATCACGCTGGGCCGGTTCTTGTCCCGTTCGACCGTGCGCCGCATCCGGTCCAGGTAGGCGTCCGTCCACATCGGCTCGCCGCTCGGGTTGCGCTCCCAGTCCAGCGGCCCGAAGCCGTGCGTCTCCAGGTCACACTCGTCGATCACCCACAGGCCGTACTCGTCGCACAGCTCCAGGAACGCGGGGTCCGGCGGGTAGTGGCTGGTCCGGACGGCGTTCACGTGGTGCCGCTTCATCAGCAGGACGTCGGCCAGCGCCGTCTCCGGGGACACCACCCGCCCGGTGCGGGGGTCGTGCTCGTGGCGGTTCACCCCGCGCAGCAGCAGCCGCTGCCCGTTGACCTTGAGCTGACCGTCCTCGATGGACACCGTCCGGAAGCCGATCCGCACCGGCACCCGTTCGGCCGAGGTGGACAGCGTGCCCTCGTACAGCCGGGGCGTCTCGGCGGTCCACGGCTCGACGGGCAGCTCCAGCGGGTCCCCGGCCGGGTGGCCGGCGATACCCAGCGACGGGACGTCCAGCACGACGTCCGGGCCGGTCTCGACGCGGAGCGTGCCCAGCCCGGAAACGTGGTCGTAGTCCGCGCGGATCCAGTAGTCGCCGATGCCACCCGCCGGTCGGGACAGGAGCGTGACCGACCGGAAGATCCCGGACAGCCACCACATGTCCTGGTCCTCGAGGTAGCTGCCGGCCGACCACTGGTGCACGCGCACGACCAGGACGTTGTCGCGGGGCCGCAGCAGCGGCCCGACCTCGAACTCCGACGGCAGCCGGCTGCCCTTCGTGACGCCCAGCTCGGTGCCGTTGAGCCAGATCCGGCCGCACGAGTCGATGCCGTCGAACCGCAGCACCGCCGGCCCGGACGGCCAGCCGTCCGGCAGGTCGAAGCGCCGCCGGTGGTCGCCGGTCGGGTTGTCCGACGGGACGTGCGGCGGGTCGACCGGGAACGGGTAGTGCACGTTCGTGTACGCGGGCGCGCCGTGGCCGTGCAGCTGCCACAGCGACGGCACCGGGAGGTCGTCCCACCCGGAGTCGTCGGCTTCGAGCGGGTCCGGGGCGGCCGCGAGACTCGGTGAGAGCCGGAACCGCCAGGTGCCGTTCAGCGACAGCGACGGCGCGTCGGAGGTGAAGGCCGCGCGCGGGGGCACCGACCCGTGGCCGGGGCCCGGGTCTTCGACGTACGACATGGAGTCCTTTCCGCGCCGTGAGCGTTCCCGTGAACGTTCACGGATTGCCCGGAAGTCTGCGCGGCGCCGCGTCGGCGTGTCAAGGGATCAGGCGGATTCGCGCAGGTGGAGGGCCGCGCGGACGACCAGCTCGCCGGGTTCGAGGGGCGCGGCACCGGTCACGAGCCGGGACGCCTGCTCGACGGCGAGGGCGCCGAGCGCGCGGGTGTCGAGGGCGACGCTGGAGAGCTCCGGCTCGACGAGGGTGCCGAGCGCGAGCCCGTCGAAGCCGATCACCGCGAGGTCGGCGGGCACGCGCAGGCCGAACCGGCGGGCCTCGCGCAGGGCGCCGATCGCGATGACGTCGTTGAAGGCGAACACGGCGGTGACGTCGGGGTGCGCGGCGAGCAGGGTGGCGAGCGCGGCACCCCCGCCGTCGACGCTCTGGGGAGCGCGCGCGATCCACCCGGGCGCCAGCGCGATGCCGTGCTCGGCGACGGCCCGGCGGAACCACTGCTGGCGGACGCTCGGCTCGGGGCGGCCGTCGTGGTCGAGCATGCCGATCCGCCGGTGCCCGCGCCCGACCAGGTGCGCGACGGCTTCCCGGACGCCGTCCTCGCCGTCGATCTCGATGCCGCTGAACCGCGGGGCGCGCGGCTCCCGGCCGATCAGCACGACGGGGATGCCGGGGGTGAACCGGTCGAGGTCCTCGTCGGACCGGCTGAAGTAGCCGACCACCGCGTCCACCTGGGTGCCGATCACCCGCAGCGTGGCGAGCTCCTGCTCGGCGTCGCCGGCGGTGTCGTAGACGACGACGTGCCTGCCGCGGGCCCGGGCCGCCTCCAGCGCGCCGGAGGCGACCTCGGTGAAGAAGGGGTTGAGCAGGTCCGGCACCACCAGCCCGATCGTGGTGGTGTCCGGCCGGACCAGGCCGCGGGCGAAGCGGCTGGGGCGGTACCCGAGCTCGCGGGCGGCGTCGAGCACGCGCTGCTTGGTCGAGCCGTCGATCTCGGCCTTGTCGTTCAGCGCCCGCGACACCGTCTGCCGGGAGACCCCGGCCGAGCGGGCGACGTCGTGGATCGTCACCCGCCGAGGTTCGGTGCTGCTCGTGGACACCCGTCGAGTATGCCCGCCCGCGGCCGGACCGCTACCCGAGCGGGGTGCGTTCGCGCCGTTTCGAGACGAACCGCCAGCCCACCGCGAGCACCACGGCCAGCACCGGGATCGAATAGAACGCGACCTTCTCGGCGCCGTCGGAGAAGCCCATCAGGACCACGACCAGCAGCAGGAACCCCAGCGTCGCCCAGCCCGAGTACGGCGCCAGCGGCATCCGGTACGACGGCCGTTCCAGCTCGCCGCGCAGCGCCGCCTGGCGCAGGCGCATCTGGCAGAAGACCAGCGTCGCCCACGTCGTGATCACGCCGAGCGAGGCGATCGCGATGGCGATGTCGAACGCGTCCTTGGGCACCAGGTAGTTCAGCACCACGCCGAGCAGGTAGGCGACCGACGTGAACAGGATGCCGCCGTACGGGACGTGGCGGCCGCTCATCCGGCTGACGAACGACGGCGCCTCGCCCTTCTCGGCCAGCGAGCGCAGGATCCGGCCGGTCGAGTAGAGCCCCGAGTTCACGCTGGACAGCGCCGCGGTGAGCACGACGGCGTTCATCACGTCGCCGATGCCCGGGATGCCCAGGCGCGAGAACACCGTGACGAACGGGCTCTCGTCGCCGTTGTAGAACGGCCAGGGCAGCAGCATCGCCAGCATCAGCACGGAACCGACGTAGAACACGCCGATTCGCCACACCACGCCGTTGATCGCCTTCGGCAGGACCTTGCGGGCGTCCTTGGTCTCGCCGGCCGCGATGCCGACGACCTCGATGGCCGAGTAGGCGAAGATGACCGCCTGCAGCGTCATCAGCGCGATCCCGATGCCGGCCGGGAAGAGTCCACTGTGGCCGGTCAGGTTGTGCGGGCCGGCGGTCGTGCCGCCGATGTCCGCGCTGGTGAGCACCAGGCCGACCGCGGTGACCAGGAAGACGACGATGGCCAGCACCTTGACCACCGAGAACCAGAACTCGAGTTCCCCGAACAGCTTCACCGAAAGCAGGTTCACCGCGATCAGCACGCCGAGCGCGACCAGCGCGGTGATCCACTGCGGGACGTCCGGCAGCCACTTGTGCACGTAGATGGCCACCGCGGTGATCTCCGCGATGCCGGTCATCGCCCAGTTCACCCAGTACATCCAGCCGGAGACGAACCCGGCCCACGGGCCGATGAACTTCCGCGCGTAGGTCACGAAGCTGCCCGAGCTGGGTTCGTGCAGGACGAGCTCGCCGAGCGCGCGCATCACGAAGTACGCGGCGACCCCGCAGATCGCGTAGGAGAAGATCAGCGACGGGCCGACCTGGTGGAGCTTGCCGCCGGCACCGAGGAAGAGCCCGACGCCGATCGCGCCGCCGATGGCGATCATCTGCACTTGGCGGTTGCCCAGTGCTTTCGAGTAGCTTTCACCTTTTTCGGTGAGGAGCGAGGAATCCATGGTTTCCGGACGCTAGAGCTTGTGCGGCAAGTCACCAAGCGGACTAAGGAAGACTTAAGGTGTGCCGGAGATCACCGCTCGATTTTCCCGATATTTCCCGGTTTCGATTTGACAGGGGTGCCGCGCGGCCGGAACCGGACGCCTTCTACGCTACGGCGGTGGACCTCGCGGCGCTGCTGGACCGGATCGCCGGTGACGTCGCGCCCGACGTCGGCCGCGGCGCCGTCGCCGACTACATCCCGGCGCTGGCCAGGGTCGAGCCGCGGCGGTTCGGCATGGCGGTGGCCGATGTGGACGGTGGCCTGTACGGCGTCGGCGACTGGCGGCACCCGTTTTCCGTGCAGAGCATGTCCAAAGTGTTCACGCTCGCCTTGACGCTTTCCCGCGGTGACGGCGTCTGGGCGCGGGTCGGCCGCGAACCGTCGGGTGACCCGTTCAATTCGCTGGTGCAGCTGGAACACGAGGACGGTATCCCGCGCAACCCGTTCATCAACGCGGGCGCGCTGGTGGTGACCGACGAACTCGCGCGCCACGGCGACGCGGCGGAGGCGTTGCTCGCG
>NZ_JAAGNB010001723.1:0-9833 GCF_010550475.1 Amycolatopsis sp. SID8362 | reverse complement strand
TCGGCTTTGTAGGGAGTGAGCACGATCTGCTCGCACGGTCCCTCACAGTCCGGGCATTCGCGGGTGGTGCGGACGTCTTTGTGCCAGCCGTGGAAGCCTTTGTCCCCGGCCGGGGTCAGGCCGTGGGCGTGCAGGTGCTGGCGGATCCGCAGCCGGCGGGCGGCGGTGATGTCGGCCGTCTTGCCCGGCAACGCCGCCGACACCCACAACAACCGGCCGGTCTCGTCGGTCAGGGCGAGCACGACCAGGCCGTGATGTCTGTGTTTGCCGTTGTAGTTGGCCCGGTTGGCTTTGCCGGTGCGGCGGCGGGTCCGGATCAGGGTGCCGTCCACCAGCACCACCGCCGCGGCCCGGGCGGCCTGGCGTCGCAGGACCCGGTTCAGGCGGGCGGCGCGGACGGCGAGCAGGGTGATGACTTCCAGCACCCACCGCCGGACCGTAGAGGCGGACACGCCCATGCCGGCCCCGAGGTGGGTCAGGCGCGGATCGTCGCGCAGCACGGCCAGGACGACCAGTGCCTGCTGGGCGGGGCCGGCTTTGCGCCAGCGGGACCGCAACCGCTGGCGGTGGGCACGGATCAACCCCGCGACCAGCTGCAGGGTCTGTCCGGACAGTGGAAGGGTGACCTGGTAGGAAAGAGGACCGAAGCCCTCGGCGGATGGTTGACTCACATCTCGATCCTGCCGAGGGCTTCACCTATCTCCAGGTTCGCCACGCTGGTCCCAGCGGCACTTCGTGTCACCACAGGCAACCACCACGAACCCGACACCCTGACCAGCCACAACCAGGATGAAACAACCCCATTGGGGCGCTTGGGCTCAGCGGAACGCCGGGTAGAACGCCAGGTCCGCGTGCGGTCCCAGCTTCGCCGCCAATGCCGCCGCCACCCGGGCCGCGAACTCCGACACCGCCGTCATCCGCACGTACCCCGCGTGCTTCGCCAGATCCCGCCACCACGTCACGAACGCCGCCTCACGGCTCACCGGGGCCGCGTGCCGGGACAGGTCCAACGACGCCAGCTCCTCCCCCGTGATCAGCCACACCCGCAGCAGCTCGCTGGTCGTCAGGTGCCCCGCCAGCGCCTCGTCGTCGGCGAACGCCGGCCAGACGCCCACCACCTCCGCGCGCCAGGCCGCGATCATCGCTTCGCTCATGCCCGCCGGGAGGGCGAGCGCGTCCGGCCAGCTCGCGAACGGCAGCCTCAGGTGCGCCGCGTCGATCAGGGCCGAGCGGACGCAGCCGTACTCGAAGTCCAGGAAACGGACGCCCTCGCCGGTCACCAGGTTGTTGTCCGGGCTGAGCTCGACCGGGCTGAACGCGCGGAAGCCCGCCGAGCGGGACTGCTCCAAAGCCGCCGTGACCTGGGCGCGGACCGCGTCCGGGACCGGGATGCCGAGCCGCTCCTGGATCAGGGCGGGCACGCCCGCGCACTGCTCGTCGACGCCGCTTTCGTCCCCTTTCGCCGGTCCGCCGAGGCGCCGCAGCAGGGCGTTGAAGTCCGCTTCGCGGCCCGCGGTGCTCGCGTGCAGCCTGCCCAGCGAGCGGGCCCAAGAGAGCAGCGCGCGCTCGGCGGCGCGGGAGTCGCGCGCGTAGAGCTTGTCCTCCAGCGTCGGGGTGCGGCCGAGGTCCTCCAGCACCAGCGCGCGGTCGCGGCCGTCGTGGGCGAGCAGCTCCGGGCACATCCGCTCGTCCGGGGCCAGCGCCGTGAACAGCTGGTAGCTGACCGCCTCCTGGGCGAACGGGTCGGCGCCCGGCCCCGGCGGGTCCGGGTAGTGCTTGACGACCACCGTGCGTGGCAGCGCGAACGACGACGACACCACCCGCGCGCGGACCACCGTCGCCGGCCCGCTTCCCGCGAGGTCCTCGGGGGCGACCAGGGTGATCGCGCTGCCGAACCGGCGCGAAAGAACGGACTCGCCCGCCGCGACCGCCGCGGCGACGGCGAGCTGCTCGGCTCCTGCCCCGACCCCAGCGTCGCCGGTGGAGGAGGTGTCGACTGTCATTGGCACCGACCCTACTCGTGACTGAGCAACCATGACTACTGACATCCGGACAAGAAGACGCATCCCACCCGGATACGGGTCACCCGCGTGAAAGCGGACGCATCCCCACGGGTGAACGTTGCCCATTCCGGCGCACGATCAACACAATGGCCGCTGCTGCAACGATTCCGAGAAGGTTCACGAGCAGCTGTCCCACCGATTGGAGGCATCGGCTCCACTCCCCCGCCACGGCCGCCACCATCGCGTAACCCGCGGCGGGAACCGTCGTCACGGAGATGAACACGCCCACCAGCGCGGCCGATTTCGCCGACGTCATGGCGAGCATCCCCGCGGCGCCGGCGAGCATCGCCACGACCAGGGACGGCACCCCGACCGAGAACACGAAGTCGACGTCGCTGTGCTGCTTCAGCTCGAACGCCTTTTCCCCGAAGACGTCGGTCACCCGCACCAGCAGCGCGCCACCCAGCGTGACGGCCATCGCCAGCGGGAAGCCGACGCCGAGCGCGGCACCGGCCAGCCGCACGAGGTCCCAGCGCCGCAGCACCACCCCCACCGCCAGCGCGGCCAGCGGGCCGAACTCCGGCCCGACGACCATCGCGCCGACGATCGTCACCGCGGAGTCCGTCAGCACGCCGACCGCGGCCAGCAGGCAGGCGATGGTGAGGAACGCCAGGAACGTCACGTTGAGCCGCGACTCCTCGCCGGTGCGCGCGAGCAGCTCCTCCCACACGACGGCGTCCGCGCCCTCGCCGGGCGCCGCCTCTTCCGCCCGGTCGGCGGCGTCCGAGAGCGCCGTGTCGAGCCCTTCGAGCGTGATGCCGCCGGTGTGGTCGAGCTCGAGCACGCACAGCGCCTCGATGATCTCGTCCGCCGCCTCGCGCGCGATGTCGGCCTCGACCAGGTCGCCTTCGGGCGAGACGGCGGCACCGCGGTGCACGATCAGGTGCGCTGTCCCGGCGTGTGCCCGCAGGATTTCGAGCGCCTCGGCGGTCTTCTCCGGCGGGCACACGGCCCTGAGGTGCAGCACTAGTTCTGCGGGGCGGGGGCCGGCTTCGCGTCGATGCCGGCTTCCTTGCGCTGCTGCGCCGTGATCGGCGCCGGCGCCGCGGTCAGCGGGTCGTAGCCGCCGCCGGTCTTCGGGAACGCGATCACGTCACGCAGCGAGTCGGCCTTGGCCAGCAGCATGACGATCCGGTCCCAGCCGAACGCGATGCCGCCGTGCGGCGGGGGGCCGAAGGCGAAGGCGTCGAGCAGGAAGCCGAACTTCTCCTGCGCCTCCTCCTCGCCGAGGCCCATCAGGCTGAACACGCGCTTCTGGACGTCGCCGCGGTGGATACGGATCGAGCCACCGCCGATCTCGTTGCCGTTGCAGACGATGTCGTAGGCGTAGGCCAGGGCGTTGCCCGGGTCCTGCTCGAACTTGTCGATCCACTCCGGGGTCGGCGAGGTGAACGCGTGGTGCACGGCGGTCCACTTGCCGGAGCCGACCGCGACATCGTCGCCGATGTCCTCGACCGGCGCGAACAGCGGCGCGTCGACGACCCACACGAACGACCAGGCGTTCTCGTCGATCAGGCCGAGGCGCTTGCCGATCTCGTCGCGCGCGGCGCCGAGCAGCGGCTGCGTGCTCGACGCCTTGCCCGCGGAGAAGAAGATGCAGTCGCCCGGCTTGGCGCCCGCCGCGGCGGCGACGTTCTCGCGCTCGGTCTCGGACAGGTTCTTCGCGACCGGGCCGCCGAGGGTGCCGTCTTCGTTGACGAGGATGTACGCGAGGCCGCGCGCGCCGCGCTGCTTCGCCCACTCCTGCCACGCGTCGAGCTGGCGGCGCGGCTGGTCGGCGCCGCCAGCCATGACGACCGCGCCGACGTACGGAGCCTGGAACACGCGGAACGGCGTGTCGGCGAAGAACTCCGTCATGTCGGTGATCTCGAGGTCGAAGCGCAGGTCCGGCTTGTCCGAGCCGTACTTGGCCATCGCCTCGTGGTAGGTGATGCGCGGGATGGGCCGCGGGATCTCGTGCCCGATCAGCTTCCACAGCGCCGAGACGATCTGCTCGCCGATGTCGATGACGTCGTCCTGCTCGACGAAGCTCATCTCGATGTCGAGCTGGGTGAACTCGGGCTGGCGGTCGGCGCGGAAGTCTTCGTCGCGGTAGCAGCGGGCGATCTGGTAGTACCGCTCCATGCCGCCGACCATGAGCAGCTGCTTGAACAGCTGCGGCGACTGCGGCAGCGCGTACCAGGAGCCGGGCTTGAGCCGGGCCGGGACGAGGAAGTCCCGCGCGCCTTCGGGCGTCGAGCGGGTCATCGTCGGGGTCTCGATCTCGACGAAGTCCTGGGCGTGCAGCACCTCGCGCGCGGCGCGGCTGACCTCGCTGCGCAGGCGCATCGCGGCGGCCGGGCCGCTGCGGCGCAGGTCGAGGTAGCGGTGCTTGAGGCGGACCTCTTCGCCGACGTCGACGCGGTCGTCGATCGGGAACGGCAGCGGCGCGGACTCCGACAGCACCTCGAGCTCGGTGGCCAGCACCTCGATCTCGCCGGTGGGGATCTCGGCGTTCGCGTTGCCCTCGGGGCGCTTCGCGACCTCGCCGACGATCTTCACGCAGAACTCGGAGCGCAGCGCGTGCGCGCGCTCGGCCATCTCGCCCTCGCGGAAGACGACCTGCGCGACGCCGCTGGCATCCCTCAGGTCGATGAAGATGACGCCGCCGTGATCGCGCCGCCGGGCCACCCATCCGGTGAGGGTGACGGTCTGTCCGGCCTGTCCGGCACGCAGGGTGCCGGCTTGGTGGGTGCGGAGCACTGCGACTGCTCTCCTTCGAGATGGGCTTTCGAGCGGCGGTTGTCGCCACGACAAGGCTAACGAACAGCCCAGCCTACGACGTCGGCGGGCGCTCGCTTCAGAGGACGTGCTTGGGCCGGGCCTCCAGCGCCGCCACCAGCCGGTGAGCTTGGGCCAGGTAGGCCGCGACCTGGTAGATCCGGCCGCCCGGGTGCGCCACCAGCCAGCTCGCCGCGGCCGACGCCGAGGCGAAGAACGGCTGGCCCGCGCAGGCCACCGCGTCGACGTTCTCCAGCCCGAAGCCGAGGTCGATCGCGGCCACCACCGCGGACGGCGGGTCGGCCTGCAGGATCCCGTGGCTCGTCAGGTCGATCCGGATGTGGGTGCCGGTGACCGGGCAGACCGCGGCCGCGTGCACGCGCTCGCCGGTGGCGATGGCCAGCAGGAACATGTCGACCGAGCCGTCCGGGCCGGCGCCGAGGGTGCCTTCGGCGGGCTCCGGCCGGTGGTGGGCGCCGCGCGGGGCCGGTCCGGTCGAGACGAGGTCGCGGTGCAGGGTGAAGCCGATCAGCTCGACCAGCCGCCGGGCTTCGGCGGGGGCGACGCCGACGATCGCGGCGAGCCGGTCGACGCCGACGGGGTGCCGTCCGGCCCGGGTCAGCTTCAGCGCGGCCCAGGCGAGCCGGGCGGCCGCGACGCGATCGGTCTGCGAGGTCGTCACCCTCCGCTCCTTCCGGGATCGATCCCTTCGACGTTAGGCGCCGGTGACGCGGGACGACAACGACACGATGGGACATTTTCCCGCAAGCCCAGGACAACGCGGGGCACCGGGCCCGGCGATTACGTCGAACGGCGCAGCGCGTCACCCGGATGGTCCACAGTGGACCGTCAGAGCAGGCGCAGCTGCTCGGCGGGCGCGGCCGGCTCCGGGGCGGCCGCCGGTTCGGGGTCACGCGGGTCGTAGCCGGTCTTGGGCGCCAGCCCGTGCCGCCGCAGCAGGGGCGCGACGCGCTCGGCGAGCCGCTCCCGGTACGCCTTCTGGACGTAGCTCCCGCGCGCGTACAGCTCCCGGTACCGCGGGACGAGCGCCGGGTACGAACCGGCCAGCCAGCGGCCGAACCACTCGCGGGCGCCGGGCCGCAGGTGCAGCGGGAACACCGTCACGCTCGACGCGCCGACGTCGGCGAGCTGCGCGAACAGGGCGTCGAGCGCCTCGGCGGAGTCGGTCAGCCACGGCAGCACCGGCGCCACCAGCACCGAGCACGGCAGCCCGGCGTCCCGGGCCTTGCGGATCAGCTCGAGCCGCGCCCGCGGGCTCGGCGTGCCGGGTTCGAGGCGGTGCTGGAGTTCGCCGTCGAGCAGCGCGAGCGACACCGCGAGTCCGACCGGCACGTCGGCGGAGACGTCCTGCAGCAGCGGCAGGTCCCGCGCCAGCACCGTGCCCTTCGTGAGCACCGACAGCGGGGTGCCGGAGCGCGCGAGCGCCGTGATGATGCCCGGCATCAGCCGGTAGCGGCCTTCCGCGCGCTGGTACGGGTCGGTGTTGGTGCCCATGGCGACGTGCTCGCGCCGCCACGACGGCTTCTTCAGCTGCGCGGTGAGCACCTGCGGGGCGTTGACCTTGACGACCACCTGGGTGTCGAAGTCGCGGCCGGCGTCGAAGTCGAGGTAGGTGTGGGTGTTCCGGGCGAAGCAGTTGTGGGACACCATGCCGTCGGCGATGAAGTCGCCGGTGCCGGTGGTGATGTCGAACAGCGGCAGCTGCAGTCCCAGCGGCTCGACCGCCTCGACGCGGCGGCGGCTCGCGCCGATCACCGTGCCGTCCAGCGACCGCTTCCACGTCACCGCCGGGTTGCTCACGTGCAGGAACCGCAGCACCTCCCCGGCACCGCCGAGCAGCCGGACCTCCTGCCGCGACGGGAACTTCGGCACCTCGTCGAGCTGGCGCGCGAAGCCGAACCGCGCCAGCGCGGCGGCGACGGCGTCGGTGATCTCGGGTTCGTCGTGCGCGATCGTGAGGATGCCGCGGCCGTAGCCGCCCGCGAGGTCGAAGACGCCGGCGAGGAACCCACGCTGCCAGTGCGCGTCCGGGTCCGGCGGCACCTTGAGGAACCCGACGGACGACCCGAAGTCCGGCAGGTACTCGAGCGCGCGGGCGGCGGCGTCGGGCTCCGCGGCGAACCCGCCGGACCGCAGCATCCCGCAGAGGTACCCGGCGCGGTACCCGAGCGTCTCGTCCGGCGTCGGCGCGAACCGCCCGACCCCGATCAGCTCGGTCCCGGCCTCGAGGTGCGGCCGCTGGGCGGCGCCGAACTTGCTGCCGGTGACGTGCTTCCACCCCTTGCTCGTGAGGAACCGGTGATCCCCGCCGGCGACGAGCCGCGTCCCGTCGTCGAGCGTCACCCGGTAGGCGGCGCGCAAGGTCGTCCAGTGCGCTTCGACCCGGGTCGGCACCAGCCGCCGGGCGGCGCCGTGGCCGCGGGTGCCATAGAGGGCGTCCCCGACCTTCAGCTCGGCCAGCGCCTTGGTGCGGCCGTCGGCCATCAGGATCCGCGTGCCGCCTTCGAGACAGTAGGTGCAGGCGTGGGAGCAGCCGCGGTAGGGGTTCACGGTCCACCCGAACGGCACCCCGGAGCTGGCGGGCACCTTGTTCAGCACCGAGCGCGCGTGCACCTCGTGGAAGGTGACGCCGTCGAATTCCGGTGACCGCACGGAACGCACCAGGCCCTCCAGCCCGGGCAGTGCCGGCTCACCCTCCCCTGCTCGCTGCCGATCCCATCGCACGCGGTCAGTCGAACATACGTTCTAGTCGGGTGTCAAACCGGTTCGGGGCAGGGGAAATCGGGTGGTACTGGTGTGGTTCCTGAGGCGGGCTGTCGTGGGGTGCGAACGACGTGCCGGGCCAGGGTCCGGCGAAGTTGCAGCGGCTCGCTCGACGGCGGATTCGCCGACGTCTTGAATGAGTCATTCAGGTCTTCGGAGGTCCTGAATGACTCATTCAAGACACCGCGGCCCTACCCGGCGCCACTGCCCAGCCGGCCCGCAACGTCATGAACGAGTCATTCACCTCGCCGGACGACAGGGCCCTGGGGCGGCGCGCGGTGAGGTGCGAACGACGTGAATGACTCATTCATGTCGTCGGACGACATGAATGAGTCATTCACTACATGCCGGCACCGCGCCGGGCCGAGGCTCCGCCCACTCAGGACGAGAAGCGGTCCAGCGCCCGGATCTTGTTCGTCGCGTCCAGCGCCGCCACCTTGTACGCCTCCGACAGCGTCGGGTAGTTGAAGACCGCGTCCACCAGGTAGTCGACCGTCCCGCCGCAGCCCATCACCGCCTGTCCGATGTGGACCAGGTCGGTCGCGCCGGTGCCGAAGACGTGCACGCCCAGCAGTTTCCGGTCCGTCGTGGACACCAGGAGCTTGAGCATCCCGTAGCTGTCGCCGGTGATCTGCCCGCGCGCCAGCTCGCGGTAGCGCGCGATCCCGACCTCGTACGGCACCGAAGACGACGTCAGCTGGGCCTCCGTCGCGCCGACGTACGAGATCTCCGGGATGGTGTAGATGCCGATCGGCTGCAGTGCGCCCAGTCCGTTCGACGGTTCGCCGAACGCGTGGTACGCGGCCAGCCTGCCCTGGTCCATCGACGTCGCCGCCAGTGCCGGGAAGCCGATCACGTCGCCGACCGCGTAGATGTGCGGGACCTCCGTGCGGTAGTTCTCGTCGACGACCAGCCGGCCGCGGCCGTCCGCGGTCAGGCCCGCCGCTTCCAGGTTGAGGTCGCCGGTCATGCCCTGGCGGCCCGCGGAGTACATGACGCCGTCGGCCGGGATGCGCTTGCCGCTGACCAGGGTGGTGATCGTGGCGTCGTCGGAAACCGCGACGTCCGCGACCTTCTCGCCGAAGCGGAACGTGACGCCGAGGTCGCGCAACTGAAATTTCAGTGACTCGACGATCTCCGGGTCGCAGAAGTCGAGCATCTGGTCGCGCTGCTCGACCACGGTCACGCGCGAGCCGAGCGCGGCGAACATCGACGCGTACTCGATGCCGATCACGCCGGCGCCGACCACCACGAGCGACGACGGGATCTGCTCCAGCCGCAGGATCTCGTCGGAGTCGAGGACGCGCGCGGCGTCGAAGTCGACGTGGCCGGGCCGCGCCGGCCGGGTGCCGGTGGCGATGACGATGTGGTCCCCGCTCAACGTCCGGCGATCGCCCGGGTGCTTGCTCTCGACGACCACCGTGTGCGCGTCGGCGAACGAGCCGGTGCCGGGGATGAGGTCGACGTGGTTGCGCATCAGCTGCGCGCGCACGACCTGGACCTCGCGCCCGACGACGTGCTGGGTGCGCGCGAGCAGGTCGGCGATGGTGATGTCCTGCTTGACGCGGTAGCTCGCGCCGTACAGCTCGCGCTGGTTCATCCCGGTCAGGTAGAGCACCGCTTCGCGCAGCGTCTTGGACGGGATCGTGCCGGTGTTGACGCACACCCCGCCGACCATGTCGTGCCGGTCCACGACCGCCACCCGCTTGCCCAGCTTCGCCGCCGCGATCGCGGCCTTCTGCCCGCCGGGGCCCGAACCGATGACGATGAGGTCGTACTCGTGCTCGCTCACGACGTCGAGCCTGCGCACCCGGGCGCCCCGGCGCAACCCCTCACCGGTGAAGATCCGCCCGCGACCCGGCGGCCGGACTAGCGTGACGGGGTGCTGCGCGTTTCGCTGCTGGGCGAGCAGGTGATCGCCGACGACGCGACCGGGGCCGTGCTGACGCGGTCGCCGCGGTCGGTCGCGCTCGTGGCGCACCTCGTCGTGCACGCCGGTCTGGCGCAGCCCCGGCGCCGGATCGCCGGGCTGTTCTGGCCGGACTCCACCGACGCGCAGGCGCTCACGAACCTGCGCCGCGAGCTGCACCAGCTGCGCCGGGTGCTGGGCGATCCGCCGTCCCTGGTCGTCACCGGGCGCGACCTGTGCTGGCGCGACACGCCGTCGAGCCGGGTCGACGTCCGCGAATTCGACGCCGCCTACCGGGCCGCGCTCGCCGCCGAGGA
>NZ_JAAGNB010001668.1:0-12147 GCF_010550475.1 Amycolatopsis sp. SID8362 | reverse complement strand
GACCCACGCCCGCGGGTCGTCGAGGGCCGGCCACGCCTCCAGCGCGTGGACCATCGCCTCGGCGGCCGCGTCCCGCGCGGTCTCGACCTCGAACCCGGCCTTGCAGAGGAACGCCACCAGCGGCGCGAAGTCGGCGCGGAAGAACGCGTCGAACTCGTCGTGACCGCCCACCGACCCCTCACCACCCCTCGCCTCCACTAGGACAGGTGCGGCGAGGTGACCGCTACGTGTAACGATTCGATCAAGACTGCCCGGTAGGAGTAATGGGCTGCTTCTCCTCGGTGACGCGATGTGACGAGTGACCGCGGACATGTCGGGTACCCGGCTTCGATGACCACGGGAAAACGACCCGGCGGCGGGCAGGAGCGGGAGCGAAGCCGCGAACGGCGGATTCCGGACGCCGGTGGGCTGCCGCGGCCCAGGTTCCCGCGGCGGGCGCCGTCGTGGCGAAGACCGGGCCGGGCGGCCTGGGGTTTCGGGCGCGTCCGGGCGGGAAAGCCTTGCCGGACAGGGGAAGGCCCGTCGGGCGGCCGCCGGGTCGGACCGGTCGGTGGAGCACGCTCGGGCGGTCTTCGCAAGGGACGCGCCGGAGTGGTTCGTCGCCGATCGGGTGACGTGATCGACATCGAGATCCCGGGAAGAAGGGCGTACTCTCACGTGTTGCAGTCTTGGTTGCCCGGTGGGTGAGCCGGGGACCGAAGCCAAAACCTCCTTGACCGACGCGGTTTCGCTCGCGCGTCCGCCCGCGGTCAAGTCGGTTGACGCGCGCTGACAATGGGAAACAGAAGAACGAAGGAGGTGAACGAAGGAAATGGAAGCCACGATGACGGGCTGGGCGGAACTCGCGGCCTGCAAGGACGAGGACCCGGAACTGTTCTTCCCGATCTCCGCGATGGGCCCCGGCGCCCGGCAGACAGCGCAGGCCAAGGCCGTGTGCGCCCGCTGCCCGGTGCGCGCCGAATGCCTCGGTTACGCGCTCGACAACGGGCTCGACCACGGTGTTTTCGGCGGGACCACCGCCGAGGACCGACGCCGGCTGGCGCGTACCGCGCCGCAGCGGCACCGAGTGGCCTGACCGCCGCCCGGTGACCTCTTCCCGGCGGCCAAGAGCAATAACACCGAATCCGGAAGAAAATCGGATGCGGGAGTGCGTGTGCCCGGGCGGGTGATTCTCTTGCGAATCACCCGCCCGGGCATTTTCACGCCCGCGTATGCCGTTCAATTCGCTTGCGCGGGATTACGACCCATGCTCATCGTGCTCACCTGGCCACGCTTCGGGCAGGTCCCAGGCGGCGGCCGGCGCCGACTCGAAGGCCGCCATCGCCGTGATCAGCCCGGCTTCGACCGTCAGCACGGTCACCCCGAACCACCGGAAGCCGTCGTCGCCCGGCCGCCGCAGGTAGGTGGCCACGGCGGGCCGGCCGTTGGCGCGGACCGCCCGCATCCGGAACCGCCCGACGCAGTGCGGTGACGCCGGGTCCATCGAGAGCGACAGCGCCCGGATGATCGACGCGCGACTGCCGAACCACAGGGTGTACGGCGGCATGATCGCCCGGGCGTCCTCGCGCAGCAGCCGCGCGACCGCTGCGGGGTCACCGTTCTCGTACGCGGCGATGAACCGCTTCAGCAGCGCCGCTTCCTCGGCCGTCGGGTCGCCGGCCGTCCACTCGGCACGGTGCGGCGGCAGTCGCTCACGCAACGTCGTCCGCGCCCGCTGGAGCGCGCTGTTCGCCGAAGCCACGCTCGTCTCCAGCGCCGCCGCCGTCTCCTTCGCCGGCCAGCCGAGCACGTCCCGCAGGACGAGCGCGGCGCGCTGCAGCGGCGGCAGGTGCTGGAGGGCGGCGAGGTACGCCAGCTCGATCGTCTCCCTGTCGACCACGGCGTCGTCCGGCCCGGCCCCGTCGAGCAGCCGGTCCGGGTACGGCTCCAGCCACGGCAGGTCGGCGGCCGCGATCGGCCCGTCCGCTTCCCCGGCGGGCCCGAGTTGGTCGGGCAGCACCCGCCGGGGACGGCGGGCGAGGACGTCGAGGCACGCGTTCGTCGCGATCCGGTAGAGCCAGGTGCGCACGCTCGCCCGGCCTTCGAAGCCGTCGCGGGCCTTCCACGCCCGCAGGAACGTCTCCTGCGCCAGGTCTTCGGCGTCGCTCAGCGAGCCGAGCATCCGGTAGCAGTGCACCTGGATCTCACGGCGGTGCCGTTCGACGAGCGTTTCGAAGTCCGGAGTGCGACCCACCCGGGCACGCTAGCGCACCAGGGCTGCCAGACTGCTGCGGTGAGCGGAACGGTGCTGGTGCTCGGCGGACGCAGTGAAATCGGACTGGCCCTGGCGAAACGCCTGGTCAGCGGCGACACCCGGCGGTTCGTGCTGGCCGCGCGGCCGGGCGCGGACCTGACCGCGGAGGTCGCCGCGCTGCGGGAAGCGGGCGCGGAAAGCGTCGAGACCGCGGACTTCGACGCCGACGACCTCGCCGCGCACGGCCCGTTCCTGGAGAAGGTGGCGGCCGCGCACGGCCCGCTGGAGACGGTGGTGCTCGCCTTCGGCATCCTCGGCGACCAGTCCCGCGCGGAGACCGACGCGGCCCACGCGGCGGCGATCGTCCACACCGACTACGTCGCCCAGGTCGGCGTGCTGACCCAGGCGGCGAACCTGCTGCGCGCCCAGGGCCACGGCAACCTGGTGGTGTTTTCCTCGGTGGCCGGCATCCGCGTGCGCCGCGCGAACTACGTGTACGGCTCGGCGAAGGCCGGCCTCGACGGCTTCGCGAGCGGCCTCGCGGACGCCCTGCACGGTTCCGGTGTCCACCTGCTGCTGGTCCGCCCGGGTTTCGTGATCGGCCGGATGACGGAGGGCATGGCGCCGGCGCCGTTCTCGAGCACCCCGGACCAGGTGGCGGAGGCCACGGCGGCGGCGTTGCGCCGGGGCCGCGGGGTCGTTTGGGTGCCGGGGGTGCTCCGGCCGGTGTTCTTCGGGATGCGCTTGCTGCCACGCGCGATCTGGCGCCGGATGCCCCGCTAGCCCGGGCGCGCGACCGGACGCCTGCCCGCGTGGTCTGCCCGGCCTCGCGGGGATGTCGTGAATGGGTCATTCATGTCGTCTGGTGAGGTGAATGACTCATTCATGTCGTCGCGGATGGGCGGATCGGCCGTGCTGCCCGGCGCGGCCACTGTGGCCACTGCCACAGCACTTCCCCGTGCCCGCGCCACCACCGTCCGTCGCGAAAACCGGCCGATCGGCTCGAACCGGCTCGGCCGATCGGGCAGCGTCACGACCTTCCTACAATTTTCTCAGCTGATTCCCAGCTAACCCGGTGATCCTCGAAGCAGGGGTTCAACCAAGAGGGAAGCAAGGGGAAGTGCCGTGCTGCTGTCGTCCCGGGGGCGCCGCGTCGGTGGGCGCGTGGCCATCGGCGTCGTGTCGACGCTGGTGCTCGCCGTCACCGGGTACGCGTGGACGCAGCTGAGCAAGCTGGACGCCGGCATCGTCACCGCGGACGTCATCCCGCCGTCGGCGCAGATCGACGGGGAAGACGCCGTTCCCGGCGAACCGCTCAAAGTGGCCCAGAACATCCTGCTCGTCGGGATCGACGCCCGCACCGACGCGTACGGCAACCCGTTGCCGCAGAGCGTGCTCGACGCCTTGCACGCCGGGAGCGGGGAGGACGGCGGGGACACCACCGACACGATGATCGTCGTGCACATCCCGGCGGGCGGCGCCGCGGCCACCGCGATCTCCATTCCGCGCGATTCCTATGTGGACATCGCGGACGGGTTCGGCAAGCACAAGATCAACTCGGCGTACAGCCGCGCCAAGAACGCTTCGATGCCCGGGTTGCGCGCGCAGGGGCTGAGCGGCGCGCAGCTGGAGGTCGCGGCGAACGCGGCGGGCGCCAGGACGGCGATCCGGACGGTCGAGAAGTTCACCGGGCTGACCATCAACCACTACGCGGCCATCAACCTCGCCGGCTTCGACGCGCTGTCGCAGGCGGTCGGCGGCGTCGAGGTCTGCCTCAAGGAGCCGGTGCACGACAGCTACTCGGGCGCGGACTTCGCGGCCGGGCCGCAGACGCTGTCCGGCGCGCAGGCGCTCGCGTTCGTCCGCCAGCGCCACGGGCTGCAGAACGGCGACCTCGACCGGATCGCGCGCCAGCAGGCGTTCCTGTCCGGAATGGCCAAGAAGGTGCTGAACGCGGGCACGTTCACCGACGTCTCGAAGCTGAACTCGCTGGTCAGCGCGGTGCAGGGCGCCGTGGTGCTGGACAAGGGCTGGGACGTCCTGAGCTTCGCGCAGCAGCTGCGGGGGATGACGTCGGGCGCGATCGCGTTCGCCACCATCCCGGTGCAGAGCCTGTCGCTGGCCACGCCGTCCGACGGCGATGCGGTGAAGGTCGACCCGGCGCAGGTCCAGCAGTTCGTGCGCACGGCGATCAGCACGCCCGCGGTGCAGGCCTCGGGCGACGACACGCCCGGCGGCGTCAAGCCGGTCGCGGCGACCACCACCAGGACGCCGGACAGCAAGCAGCCGGCGACCAGTGCGGCCGCCGGCTGCGTGAACTGACTCTCACACGAACGCGGACTGCCCGGTGATCGCCTTGCCGACGATCAGGGTGTTCATCTCGCGCGTGCCCTCGAAGGAGTAGATCGCTTCGGCGTCGGCGAAGAACCGCGCGACGTCGTAGCCGAGCACGATCCCGTTGCCGCCGAAGATCTCCCGGCTCCAGGCGACGACCTCACGCATCCGCGAGGTGACGAACGCCTTGGCCAGCGACGAGTGCTCGTCCTTGAAGATGCCGGCGTCCTGCAGCCGGGCGAGCTGCACGAGCATGCCCCACGACGCGGTGATGTTGCCGAGGCTCTTCACGAGCAGGTCCTGCACCAGCTGGAACCGCGCGATCGGGCGGCCGAACTGCTTGCGCTCCTGCGCGTAGGCCAGCGCGGCTTCGTAGGCGCCGATCATCACGCCCAGCGCCTGCCACGCGACACCGCCGCGGGTGGCGCGCAGGATCTCGGCGACGTCCCGGAAGGAGTTGATGCCCTGCAGGCGGTTCGCCTCCGGCACGCGGACATCGGTGAGCGTGATCTCGGCGTTCTCGACGATCCGGAACGCGGTCTTGCCCTGGATCTTCTCCGGCACGAAGCCCGGCGTGCCCTTTTCGACGACGAATCCCTTGACGTGGTTGTCGTCCAGGTCGCGGGCCCACACGACGACGTAGTCGGCGAAGGTCGCATTGCCGATCCACTTCTTGGCACCGTTGAGGATCCAGGTGTCACCCTCGCGCTGGGCGGTGGTGCGCATCCCACCGGCCACATCGGACCCGCCGAGCGGCTCGGTCATCGCGAACGCGCCGATCTTGTCCATCGCGGCCATTTCGGGAAGCCAGCGGTCACGCTGTTCCTGGCTCCCGCCGCTGTAGATCGAGTACATCGCGAGTCCGTTGTGGACACCGAAGAACGTCGCCACGGACGCGTCGGTGCGGCTCATCTCCATCGCCATCATGCCGGTGAGCAGGTGGCTGACCGCGGGCTTGTGCTCGCCGTAGCCCTCGTACGGCAGGCCGGCGAGGCCGCTCTCGCGGAACATCCCGATCAGTTCCTTCGGGAAAGTGCCTGCTTCCCAGTTCTCGTTCACCAGCGGCTTGACGTCGTGCTCCATGAACTCGCGCGCCTTGACCAGCAGCTTGTGCTCGTCGTCGGGCAGCAGGGCCTCGAAGTCGTAGAAGTCGGTGGTCAGGGTGTCCATGTCAGTTCTCCTCCACTGCGTGCAGAACGGCGAGCTGCTTGCGGTCGCGCGTCTCGGCCAGGTCCGAGTACGTGGAGGAGCCGTAAGCGGTTTCGACGGCTTCGATGAGCCGCTCCTGCTCTTCGGGGCTCTGGCTGGGATTGCCCAGCCCGGCCCACATCTTCTTCATCGACTTGCCGATGTGCTCGGCCATGTGCCGGTAGCCGCCGGGGCCGCCACCGAGGTGCGAGCCGAGGAACGGCCCGACGGTCGCCCAGCGGATGCCGAGCGAGTTCGTGATGACCTTGTCGAGTTCTTCCGGTGTCACGACACCCTGTTCGACGAGGTAGATCGCCTCGCGGCTGAGCGCGTTCTGCAGCCGGTTGCCGACGAACCCGGGCATCTCCTTGCGCTCCACGACCGGCGTCCGGCCGAGCGAGGTGTAGAACTCGACGGCCCGTTCGACCGACTCGTCGCTGGTGCGCTCGCCGGGGACGACCTCGACCAGCGGGATCAGGTGCGGCGGGTTGAACGGGTGTCCGATGAGGACCCGGCTGCCGTCGATGTCCCCGGTGAACGCCGTCGAGGGAATGGCGCTCGACGAGCTGAGCAGCAGCGCGTGGTCCGGCGCCTCGGCGACGAGCTGCGCGAACAGTTCCTTCTTGAACTCGACGTTCTCCGGCCCGTTCTCCTGGACGACGTCCGCATCTTTCACTGATTCAGTGACGCTCCCGGCGATACTCACCCGGCTCGCCAGCTCCTCGGCGGTCGTGCCCAGGTGCGGCGCGAACGTCTTCAGCGCTTCGGCGACGGCCTCGGCGAGGTCGGGGCGGGGGTCGGTGACCCGGACGGTCAGGCCGTGGTGGGCGAACAACGCCGTCCAGGACAGGCCGATCGTGCCGGCGCCGATGACAGCCGCGTTCTTCATGACCGCGCTCCCTTCAGGTAGTCGAAGACCGGCTTGACCGGGGCGAGCGTCAGGTCGGTGCGGATGTGGCTCGCGGAGACGACCTCCAGCACCGGCAGGTCCGCCAGCGGGGCCAGGACGTGCTGGAACAGCTGCAGCCGCGCGGGGCCGGTGTAGGCCTCCTTGACCACGACGTCGGTGATCTCGGTGCGGACCAGTTCCTGCACGCGCGGCGCGCCGTCGTAGCCCGGGATCGTCTTGAGCATGAACGTCGGGACGGTGATCTGGCGTTCGGCTTCGCGGGCGTCCAGTTCGTGGTGCTTGTAGCCCATGGTGGCGGTGGCCACCCGGAGCGTCCCGTAGTCCAACGTGCCCACGAGGACACCGTTGTCGACATAGAGGTTCGGGCTGCCGACCGTCTTCGGGTACGCGCTGACCTCGCGCCCGGACGCCGTCGCGGGGAAGTTGTCGAGGTACATCGCGTGCAGGTACTCGCCGCGCTCGCCGTCGAAGCTGACCTCGATCGCCTGGCCGGACTCGGTGTACGGGCCGTAGCCGGAGACGTCGCCCATCTTCATGACTTCGAAGCGCACCAACGGTTCTTCGACTTCGAGGGGGTCCGGGACGACCGCGCGCAGGGCGTCGGCGTCGGTCCGGTAGACGATGTTCAGGTACTCGCGGTCGGTGAACCTCGGGACCACGGGCGCGAACGCCGGGGCGGTCAGGGGAGTGGTCACGTGTCGGCGGACTTCTTCGATCTTCATTCGCCTGTCCACTTCGGAGCGCGGCGCTCGGCGAAGGCGGTCATGCCCTCGCGGACGTCGTGGGACTGCATCAGTTTCTTGATTTCTTCGCGCTGCACGGCTTTCGGATCGGCGGCGCGCACGATCTTCTTGACGGCGGCCAGCGCGAGGGGCGCGTTTTCCACCAGCTTCTCGGCCAGCTGGAGCGCGACCGCGGCGGCGTCACCGGCCGGCGTCACGCGGTTGACCAGGCCCAGTTCCCCGGCGCGGCGGCCGGTGACCGGCTCGCCGGTGAGCAGGAACTCCATCGCGAGGTGGTGCGGGATCCGCTTCGGCAGCCGGATGACCCCACCACCGGCGGCGATCAGGCCGCGCTTCACTTCGGGGAGACCGAACTTCGCGTTTTCGGCGGCGACGATCAGGTCGCAGCCCAGCGCGAGCTCGAACCCGCCGCCCATCGCGAACCCTTCGACGGCGGCGATCAGCGGCTTGCCCAGCTCGGCTTCGGTCAGGCCGCCGAACCCGCGTCCCGGGATCTCCGGGGATTCGCCCTTGAGCGCGGCCTTGAGGTCCATCCCGGCGCTGAAGGTGTTCTCGGCGCCGGTCAGGACGCCCGCCCGGAGCGCGGGATCGGCTTCCAGCTCGTCCAGTGCGGCGGCCAGCTGCGTCGCGACGGCGGCGTTGACCGCGTTGCGTGCCTCCGGCCGGTCGATCGTGATCAGCAGGGTGCCGCCGATCCGCTCAGTGCGTACTTCACTCATGACTTCACACTTCCTTGACGCCACTTTCGTAGGGAAAGATGCGTTGGTCTAGACCAGCTCGGCGAGGACTTCGGCGGTGTCCTGGCCGGCCAGCGGGGCCAGGCGGCGGATCGAGCCGGGCGTCGCGGAGAACTTCACCGGGATGCCGACCGTGCGGATGGTGCCCTCGCTCGGGTGCTCGACGGTGTCGAGCAGGTGGCCGTCGCGGACGTAGGGGTCCTCGTGCGCGCGGTCCAGTTCGAGCACCGGCGCCATCGGGATGCTGTGCTTCGCGCAGACTTCGGCCCACTCCTCGGTGGTCAGCGCCGGCGCGCAGGCGGCGATCTGCCCGGTCAGCCACTCGTTGTCGGCGCGGTCGATGGCTTCGCCGTTGACGCGCGGGTCCTCGGCGAGGTCCGGGCGCTCGGCGGCGGCGAAGAAGTCGCGGAAGTTCTTCGGGTTGTAGGGGATGACGCAGGCGAGGCCGTCCTTGGTGCGGACCGCGGCGTGGCCCTTCGTCAACGACAGCGCGAACCCGGTGGGTCCCTCGGCCGGCTCGTAGGTGTGCCCGGCGAGGTGCTCGACGAGGTTGAACGCGAGCAGCGTGTCGGTCATCGGGATCTCGATCTGCTGGCCCTGGCCGGTCTTGTCGCGGTGGACCAGCGCGGCGAGCACGCTGTAGGCGATGGTCAGCGACGACACCTTGTCGCCGATGATCGTCGGCAGGTAGACCGGCTCGCCCAGCGCGCGGTTGGCCACGTCGACCAGGCCGGAGGAGGCCTGCACGGTCTCGTCGTAGGCGGCGTTGCCGGCCTGCGGCGAGTCGCCGCGGAAGCCCTGCGCGTGGGCGTAGACCAGCCGCGGGTTGCGCTCGGCGACGTCGGCGTAGGCCATGCCGAGGCGGCTCAGCGCGCCGGGGCGCATGTTGGTGATCAGCACGTCGGCGGTGTCGATCAGCTTGAGGGCCTGCTCGCGCTCGGCGTCGTCCTTGAGGTTGAGGGCCACGCTGCGCTTGTTGCGGTTCACGTTCAGGTTCAGCGCGGTCATGCCCGGCGTGGTGCGGTACTGCCCGACGCGGACGGTGTCCGCCGGGGACTCGATCTTGATCACGTCGGCGCCCAGGTCGCCCAGGATCTGGGCCGCGTACGGGCCCATGACCACGGTCGAGAGGTCGATCACGCGCACGCCGTCCAAGGGGCCGGTGCTGTTCATCGTTCGTCCTTTCGCGCCTTGCTGTTTCGCTCTACCTCCGAAGCTAATAGCGGTGGCGTGGAAAGGGAATGATCATGATGCGAACAATGGTATGACCGCAGTGGTCATACCATTCTAGGTGGCCAGCGGCTCGGTGAAGATCTCTTTTGCGGCTTCGACGAGCTCACGCAGGTCGCCGTCGGCGCGGTCGCGGCGCCAGAGCAGGCCGGTGTCCAGCTGGGGGCGGAAATCCGTGAAGGGCAGGACGATGACGTTGTCGAGCCGGTAGCCGTGCATCGGGCTCTTCTCGTCGAGCATGGAAATGGAGAAAGCCTCGCCGCTGGAAATGATTTCCGACGTTCCGCCGTAGCCGGTATTGGTCAGTCGGATGCGTTTCTTGACGCCCAATTCGGCCAATTGGTGGTCGAGCTGGTCGAAGTACGCGGGCGTGATTTCCCCAGGTGAGGCCACGTACGGGAATTCGGTCAGCTCGGCGAGGCTGACCGAGTCGCGCCCGGCGAAGAGGTCGGCCGGGACGACCGCGCCGAGCCGTTCCGACATGACCGGCACCTGCTCGAGGGCGGGGTCGTTGACGGGCAGCCGGGCCAGGGTGAGGGCGAGCTTGCCCTCGTGCACGCCCTGGACGAGATCGGCGGTGGTGCCGGGCCACCGCTTCAGCTCGTACGTTTCGTGAACGCGCCCGGCGAGGGCGTTGACGCGGTCCCGCAGATCGGGGTGCACCCCGGCGGGCATGCCGAGGAAGACGGTGCTGCGCCGCGGCCGGGTCGCCTCCTGGATCTTCCAGGGAATCGCGCCGACCCGTTCGAGGACGTCCCGTGCGAGCGGCAGCAGCGCGGTCCCGGCGGCGGTGAGGGTGACGTGGTGGGTGCTGCGGTCGAACAGTGGCCGGCCGAGCTCGTGTTCGAGGTCTTTGATCCGCTGCGAGAGGGGAGAGGCGGCCATGTGCAGCTTCCGCGCGGCGGCGGAGAAGTTCAGTTCCTCGGCGACCGCGACGAAGTAGCGCAGGTGCAGCATCTCCATGGCCCGACCCTACGTCCCGTCCGCGGCCGACACTCCGCGACGGATCAGGCCCAGGAGGCGGCCCGCGCGGTCCGAAGCGCCGGAGAGCGCGATGCCGGTGGCGAGCAGGAGGAGGTCGAGGGCCTCGGTGTCCGCGGCGACGGCTCCGGCCGCCTTGGCGCGCTCCACCAGGGCCGCGGCCGTCTCGTTCACCGTCGCGTGCCACTGGGCGAACAGCGTTTCGTGGTCGCCGGCCGGGGTGGTCAGCGACAGGGCGAGGGCGCGCTTGTCCCGGACGTGCTCGACGAACGCCGCCAGCCACGCGAACAGCTCCGCGCCGGGATCGGCCGCGTCGAGCCGCGCGTCGGCCGTCAGTGACGCGACGTCGCTCGCGTACACGGCGATGACCAGCTCGCGTCGGCTGGGGAAGTGCCGGTACATCGTCGCGTTGCCGATGCCCGCGCGCCGGGCGACGCGGTCGAGCGGGGCGTGCGGGCCGTCCTCGGCGAACACCTCCTTCGCCGCGGCCAGCAGGAGCGCGCGGTTGTCGCGGGCGTCGGACCGGCGGGCTCGTGCGGGCATCGCGCTCCTTGCCAAATGGGGAGTTCCCCGGTTAGCGTAGCCGCACACTAACCGGGGAACTCCCCACTTAAGGAGTGAGCATGGACGCCGCCGAAGTTCACCGCCGGCTGATCGCGCTGACGCCGTTCACGGCCGAGAGCGTCGCGGAAGGCCTGCGCTACATCGACCCGGACGTCATCGACCACCGCGGCGGCGCCGGCGGCGACCACCACGGCATCGACGCCTGGCGGGCGAAGTGGGAGGCGATGCTGGACGGCGGGATCTTCGCGGGCTTCCGCGACATCGGAGTGCGGGTCGAGCAGAACGTCGCCGACGGCGAGTTCTCGGTGAACCGCTACACGAGCACCGGAACGGAGATCGCGACCGGGCGCAGCTACGCCGTGACCAGCATGGACATGATCCGCGTCCGCGACGGGCGGGTGGTCGAGCACTGGGCCCTGATGGACGTCACCGACCGGGCGGCCCAGCTGGCGCCAGGGGGAACGTCATCGTGAACGCCGCCCCGCCCTCCGGCGCCGGGCCCGCGGCCAACGTTCCGCCCATTCGCGTCACCAGGCCGTGCACCAGCGCCAGCCCGATTCCCGAGCCCACCGGACGCCGGTCGCGGTAGCGCGCGTTCAGCACCCCGCGCTCGAACGCCACCGGGTAATCCTCCGGCGCCAGCCCCGGACCGCCGTCGCGCACCGACAACGCAGCACCCGAAGCGGACACCGAGAGCGAAAACACCATCGGCGCCCCGGCCGGGGTCACCCTCAGCGCGTTCTCGGCCAGCCCGTCCACCACCTGACGCAGCCGCCGGGCGTCCGCGACCACCGGCACCGGGCCGGCCGGTGCCGAAACCGACAGCCGGACGTCTTCCCGGGCGCACCGCAGCTGCCACACCTCCGCGCAGTCGCGGACCAGGGCGGCCAGGTCCACCGAGGCCAGGTCCAGCCGGAACTCGTCCGCGCCCAGCCGCGCCAGCTCCAGCAGGTCCGTCACCAGCCGCTCCAGCCGCACCGCCTCGCGCTGGATCGTCTGACCCGCGCGCACGGCGTCGTCCCCCGACGCGACGCCGTCCGCGATCGCCTCCGCGAAACCCGTCACCGCGGTCAACGGCGTCCGCAGCTCGTGGGACACCGACAGCAGGAACTCCCGCTGCCGCGCCTCGCTCACCGCCAGCGCGTCGGCCAGCGCGTTCAACGAGCCCGCGACCTCCGCCACCTCGCGCGGTCCGCGGACCGGCACCCGCACGTCCCGCCGTCCCGC
>NZ_JAAGNB010001611.1:0-8704 GCF_010550475.1 Amycolatopsis sp. SID8362 | reverse complement strand
GGAGCCGTTCAGCAGCGCCGCCACGAACTCCGCGGCGCCCGCGTCGAACAGCGGGGCGTGCTCGGGGACGGCGTGCCGGATGCCCGCGACGACCGCGCGGGCGAGCGGCGCCACGGCACCAGGGGGCAGGGGCTGAGGGGTGGTCATCGTCGACCTCCGGGGCGGGCGGGCAGCGCTGGAGCGCCGAGTCTGGCCCGCCGTCGTCGCCGGACGCGTCGACAGAAACACGTATCCCCGTGATACGTACCCTGCCGCCGAGCGGCCCAACGGGCGTTGGGCCACATGGACAGGGCGGCCGGGACCGATCAGGATGTCGGTGGTGGACGGAGGCGGATGACGGCGGACGGGGCGCGGCGCGACCTCACGAGCTACATGGGGCGCGCCGAGGACGAGCGCGAAGTGCGGCGCCTGCTCGGCGAGGCCCGCCTGGTCACGCTGACCGGTCCCGGCGGCGTGGGCAAGACGCGGCTCGCCGGCCGGGTCGCCAGCTCGGTGACCCGGGCGTTCCCGGACGGCGTCGTCGTGGCCGGCCTCGCCGAGCTGCGCGACGCCACCATGGTCACCCGCACGCTCGCCGACTGCCTCGGCCTGCACGACACGGCCGCCCGGACCGCCCGCGACACCGTGCTGGCCCACCTGCGCGAGCGGCGGATGCTCCTGCTGCTCGACAACTGCGAGCACCTCGTCGCGCCATGCGCCGAGCTGGCCGACGACCTGCTGCGGCAGTGCCCGGACCTGGTGATCCTGGCGACCAGCCGGTGTTCGCTCGGGGTCGCCGGGGAGCGGGTCCTGCCGGTCGCGCCCTTGGCGGTGCCGCCGGAGACCGCAGAGACCGTCGAGGACGCGATCGCGTACGACGCCGTACGGCTGTTCGTCGACCGGGCATCCGAGGTGCTGCCGTCGTTCCGGCTCACCGAGGACAACGCGGCCGCCGTGGTGGGCTTGTGCCGGCAGCTGGACGGCCTGCCGCTGGCGGTCGAGCTGGCCGCGGCGCGCATCCGCGTGCTCTCCCCCGGTCAGATCGCCGACCGGATGAGCGCGAGCCTCGCGGTGCTGACCACCGGTGCGAGGTCGCTGCCCGAGCGCCACCGCAGCCTGCGCGCCACCATCGAGGGCAGCCATGCCCTGTGCACGGATGTCGAGCGCGCGGTCTGGGAGTGCTGCTCGGTGTTCGCCGGCGCGTTCGACCTGGCCGCCGCCGAGGACGTCTGCGCGGCGCCCGGCCCGGCGGGGCTCGACGCGCTCGCGGTGCTGGACGCCGTGGAAGGTCTGGTCGACAAGTCGGTGCTGCTGCGCGTCGAAGGGGCGGCCGTCCGCTTCCGGATGCTGGAGGCGCTGCGCGAGTTCGGTCAGGAACGGCTGGCCGGGGCCGGGATCGCGGAGGCGATCGCCCGGCGGCACCGCGACCACCACGTACGGCTGCTCGACCAAGCCGACGCCGAGTGGTTCGGCCCCCGGCGCGACGACTGGTTCGCCCGCTTGTCCGACCGGCACGCCGACATCCGGGCGGCGCTGTCGTGGTCGCTGCGCGACCCCGGTGAAGCCGCGGTCGTCCTCCGGATCGCGAGCGGCGTGATCGAGTACTGGATGGCCCGCGGCGCCGCGTGGGAGATCCGGGAGTGGCTCGACCGCGCGCTCGCCGTCGCCGCCGAAGACGCCCCGGGCCGGGCGAGGGCCCAGGCCCGCGCGGCTCTCTGCGCCGCCCTGCACGCGGACCTCGACGGGGCCAGGCACCGGCTGAAGCTGGCCGAAAGCAGCGGCGACGACGACGCGGTCCCCTACCTCTGCCACGCGCGGGCCTTCGTGGCGCTGATCGCGGTCGAGCCGCACGCGCTGGAGAACGCCGCCGAGGCCGTGCGGATCTTCGGCGAGCGAGGGGCCGTCCGGAGCCGGCTGCACCCGATGTTCATCCAGGCGGTGGCCACGGCTTATCGCGGCGATCTCGCCGGCGCCCGGCACCTGCTGGCGGAAATGCTGCGGCTGTGCGAATCGGCGCGGGACGAGTCCTACCGGTCCATGGCCCTCTTCGGGCTGGGCACGGCCGAGATCTTCTTCGGCGGCGACCTCGACGTCGGGGAACGCGCGATGCGCGACGCGCTGGAGATCGACCTGCGGGGGCCGGACGTGCTGTCCGCGGCGTACCGGGTGGACGGCCTGGCGTGGGCGTCGGCCCGGCGCGAAGACTGGCCGGGCGCGGCGCGGTTGTTCGGCACGGCGGCGACGTTGTGGGACCGGTGCGGAGCGGAGCCGGACATCGCCGTGTCGCTGGCCCACCGGGAGCTGCTGCGGGCCACTCGCGGCGCGCTGGGCGACGCGCGGTTCGAGGACGCCTTCGCCGAGGGGCGGCGGCGGAACCCGCACGAGATCCTTGCGCCGCCGGCGACGTCCGCGAGCGGCCAGGACGAGCCGACCGTGCTGCCGCCGTTGACCCGGCGCGAGTCGGAGATCGCCAGGCTGGTCGCGGTCGGGCTGAGCAACCGCGAGATCGCGATCCGCCTGGTCATCGCCCAGCGGACCGCGGAAACCCACCTCCAGCACATCTTGAACAAGCTGGACCTCGCCAACCGGACCCAGGTCGCCGTCTGGGTGAACGAGCGGAGCGCCACCCGGACGGGACCCGGATCCGGTCCGGCGTGATCAGATCAGCGGACAGGTCCCCCGGTACGCGGCGATCGCCGGGTCACCCGTGGGCAGCGGGCAGAGGAACCGCTCGTACCGGGTGTCCTCGTCGACGAAGCGCTTGAGCCAGGAGATGCTGTACTCCGCGATGGTCGTGTTCGGCTTGGTCGGCGCCAGGTGCCCGGCGCCGGCGAGCAGCAGGTACGCCTTGTCCAAAGAGGACGGCAAGCTCTGGTAGAACGGGCGCGAGAAGGTCCCGTCCGGGGCGATGAAGTCGTTCTGGGCGCTCACGACGAACGTCGGCACCCGCAGGTCGGAGAAACTCGTGTTCGGGCTCCAGCCGGTGAGCGGGATCGCGGCCTTCAGCGTGGGTGCCTTCCTGGCGGCGATCAGCGTCCCTCCCCCGCCCATCGAATGCCCCATCACGGCCAGCCGGTTCCGGTCGACCCGGTCCTTGGCCTGGCTGGAATCGGTGACGTAGCGCAGCGCGGCGAGCAGTTCTTCCGAGCGGGCGTCCGGGGTGTCCCAGACGCTGTTCGTGGCGATCGTGATGACGACGAAGCCCTGCGAAGCGAGCCGCGGGCCGTACCAGGCGATGGCGCTTTCGGCCTCCAGGAAACCCGGCGCGACCGCGACGGCACCGAACGTGCCCTGGCCGGTGTCCGTCGGGAAGGAGATCGTTCCCCCACCGAACCCCTGGCCGGCGCCGACCTTTTCGGTGGCGACCGCGAAGGGTCCTTGCTCCGCTTCCACGGAGGCTTCGGTCGGAGCCGGCCCGCGCTCGAACGGGTTGTCGCCGGCGAGACCCGCCGATGCCGGGCTCGTGCCCGAAGCGGCGAGGAGAACCGCGCCCAGTGCACCGGCCGCCCATGATTTCCATCGTGCTTTCCGCGACATTGCGAACGTCCTCTCGGAATCCTCCCGCTGACCACGGGAGGCCCAGGTATAGCGAGCGCGTGGGCTGGCGCGCGTCGAGAGAATTACGTATCCGGCGCTGTCGAGAAGCCGGGCGGCCGTTCGTCCTCTGGTGCGTCAACCGACGAAAGGACCCCGATGAGCACCACGTCACCAGACTCGACCGCAGTGCACGCCGACGTCGTCGTCGACGTCACCCCGGAGGACGCCTTCCGCGTGTTCACCGAGCGGTTCGACGAGGTCAAGCCCCGCGAGCACAACCTGCTCGCGGTACCCATCGAGCGGACCGTTCTCGAGCCCGAGGCCGGCGGCACCGTGTACGACGTCGGCACCGACGGCAGCCGGTGCACCTGGGCGCGGGTCCTCGCCTGCGAGCCGTCGCAGCGGCTGGTCCTCAGCTGGGACATCAGCCCGCGCTGGCAGCTGGAGCCCGACCCCGGCCACACCAGCGAGGTGGAGATCCGGTTCACCGCCGACGGCGCCGGGCGCACCCGCGTCACGCTCGAACACCGGCACCTCGACCGCCACGGCGAAGGCTGGCAGAGCTTCACCGGCCTCGGCTCCGGCTCGGGATGGCCGCTCTACCTCGACCGGTTCCGCGCCGCGACGCGACGGGATGCCGCCGGGGACTGAACCGGCTACCGTCACCCTGATCCCGACGTAGCGGCGGAGAGGCCACATGAGCACCGACGACTCGCACCGCGGCCGCGCGGAAACCTTGCGCGCGGCGATCGCCGGCCACACCGGAATCACCGAGGCAGCACTGCGGACCGCGGTAGCGGCCCGGGCGGCGGGCGGGCCGCCCGTCGCCGAACCGTACGACGAGCTGGCCCGGCGGATCGGTGAAGCCTCCTACCGGGTGACCGACGCCGAAGTCGACGCCGTCCGGCAGGTGACCGGCAGCGACAAGGCCGCGTTCGAGGTCGTCATGTCCGCCTGCGTCGGGGCGGGACTGGCCCGGTGGGACGCCGCCGCCCGGGCGATCGCGGAGGCGACCGATGCGCCTGCCTGAAGTCGAACGCGGGGACGGCCTGCGCAACCGGATGCTGATCCGGGTCATTTCCCTGGCGCTGCGCGCGCGTCTGCCGGACGCGGCCCGGGTCGCGCTCTACCACAAGGGTTTCGTCGGGACGGCGCTCGGCGCGTGGACGCAGGCCGCGATGCGCGGACCGAGCGAATGGTCCGTCGCGGCGCGGGAACTGATGGCCGCGATGGTCGCGAAGTGGAACTCGTGCCCGTTCTGCGTCGGGGCGCACCGCGCCATCGCCGTACACGGCATGGACAAGGCGGTGGCCGACGCGGCCCTCGCCGACTACCACACGGCGCCGGTTTCGGAGCCCCTGCGCGCCACGCTCGCGGTGCTGGAAACCATGACGCTGCGTCCCGACGACCTGGCGGGCGAGCAGGTACGGGCGGCGCTGGCCGCGGGCGTGACCCGGCGGCAGCTCGACGACGCCGTCGCGGTCGCGGCCGTGTTCAACATCGTCACCCGCTACGCCAACGCGCTCGGCTTCGCCATCCCGACCGACGCCGAGTTCGCCGAGGCCGCGGGCATGATGCTCAAGCGCGGCTACGCCTGACGCGGAACTCCTCAGCTGGGGTTTTCCTGCCAGGCGGTGACCCGGGCGCTGATCATGATGACCAGCGCGGCGGCGGCGACCTCGGCGACGGCCGCCACGGTGTCGACGTCGCGCGCGGTCATCGGGTTGTCGGTGAGGCGGCCGCCGATCGTGGACAGCACCTGGTCCGTGAGGTAGGCGGCCCACCACCAGGAGATCAGCTCGCCACCGGGCGTCGGGAACAGCCGGCCGGTCCCGCGCGGGCGCTGGGGGTTGCTGGCGTTCCAGACGTCCCGGACGACCATCTGCGGGAACCAGAAGCTGACGATCGGCACGATCCAGCCGAACACCGCCCAGGCGGGCGAGTGCCGGTGCGGGGCGGGTTCGAGCACCTCGGCGTTGGCGCGGGCGAGCCACAGCCACCGCACGAAGACGATGCCGGTGACGACGTGGATCCCCAGGTAGGTCCAGTCCACGGTGAGCCAGACGGAAACCGGGAGCGCGCCCCACTCGCCCGCGACGTCCGCGACGCCGACCGCGGTGGTCACGATGATCAGGATCGCGGACGCGCTCTGCCAGACGGCGAGCGGCCGGACCCGCGGCATCGGTCTCTGCGGAACAGGCGCGGAGAATTGTGGTTGCATCGGCCCCCCAAGTCCAGTGCGTGAAGCACGAACAAAAGCAAGTGCGGCCCCGCGTGTCAAGCGAACTTCTTGCCGTGCCCCGAATCGTGATGCGGTGGCGGCTTCGCGGTCCTCGTGTTGCATCATGTACCACGTCTTGACGCGAGAGGAGCACCATGTCCAGGCCGGACAACGGGAATCGGCCGGGCGCGGCGGTGAACGTCAGTCAGCGATCCGATCGCGTCCGGCTCTGGGAGCCCGACCCCGCCGTGCCCGCGGGCGCGCTACCGGTGTTCGGCGAACTCCACGCGGCCGCCCGCCGCCGCGCGGCCGCTCATCTGGTTCTCCCGCTGCCGTTCGTCATCGGCGGGACAGCGCTGCTCTTCGGCCGGTTCGGGATCGCCGCCCCGCTCTTCCTCGTCGTGTTCTTCGGCGTCCTCCTGCTCACGACCGTCGCCATCCTCACGACGCTCCGGAAAGCCGTGCCGTTCCTGCGGGCCCGGTTCGAACCGGTCGTCCCGGCCCCGGACGGGCTGGTCGTCGCGGGCCGCCGGGTCGGCGTCCGCCTGCCCGACGGCCGCTGGCTGCACGCCAGGATGCCCGCGCCGCTGCGGGTGCAACTGGCCGGCGAGCGCCGGCTTTGGCTGCTGCGCCTCGGTGACCGGGCGATGGTCACGCTGCCGGGGACCGGCGTCCTCGGCACGGCAACGATCACCGACCACCCGCTGCCCGACGCGCGCCCGCTGCCCGCCGAATCCCGCGTGCCGGCCCCACCGCGGCACGACCCGGTGCTCACGGCCTACCGTCGCCACGTCGGAAACCTGATGTGGTACTCGGCGGCGGTGTACGGCGTCACGGCCGCCCTCGCCGCGTGGGCGTCGGCCGACCTGCCGGACGAGCGGGCACTGGCGGCGGCCAAGGGCGGGGCCGTGTTCCTCGCGGTGTTCATCGGGCTCTTCGCGTTGATCGTGGTGGGCCGCGCGATCCAGTTCCGCTCGCCGGTCCCGGCCGATTCCTGGACCGAGCTGAGCGTCGTCGTCGACCGGCCGATCAGCATCAACCGGTACGGCCTCGTCCGCATCGAAGGCCGGGCGCTGCTGCCCGACGGCCGCACGGTCGGCTTCCGGATGCGGAACGTGGCCGTGGCGTTCGCCCTCGCGACAGCCACGACGGGTCAGCTGTGGATCGCCGGTGCGCCGCGTCCGGGCAAGTCCGCGATCGCCGGGATCCCGGGCCACGCGGTGATGGGAACGGCCCGGCTCGTCTGAGCACCCCCAGAGTCCCGGCAAAGTCGCATCGGCCGAAGTGGGCTGAAGGGGACGTTGCTCTCATCTGATGCGCTGAAGGGGACTTTCCTCTCAGCACATCGCAGGAAAGTCCCCTTCAGCCCACCTTGCCACGGCTCCCGGCTCGCCCACCGGCCCGCGACTTTGCTGGAGCCGTCTGAGCACAAGATGGCTCAGGGGGCGGCTCGGACGACCGCGGCGAGTTCCCGGCGGGATCCCACGCCCAGTTTGGGGTAGGCGCGGTACAGGTGGTGGCCCACCGTCCGCGGGCTGAGGAACAGCTGGGCGGCGATGTCCCGATTGGACAGTCCATCCGCGGCGAGGGTGACGATCTGCAGTTCCTGTGGGGTCAGCAGGGCGAGCACGCCCGGTTTCCGCCGGGTCGCGGCGGCCGCGCCGCTCGCGATCAGCTCGCTGTGGGCGCGGCGGGCCCACGGCCCGGCGTCGATGTGGTCGAAGGTCTCCAGTGCCGCGCTGAGTTGCTCGCGCGCTTCGGCCTTGCGACGGGTGCGGCGGAGCCATTCCCCGTGCAGGAGCCGGGTGCGCGCGTGCTCGAAGCCCCGGCTGTCCTGTTCGTGCAGTGTCGCCGCACGGCCGAAGGCGTGGTCGTCGGGGTCCAGGAGCGCGCGGCAGCGGTGCAGCAGCGCCGCGATCGCCGGTTCGGGGGCGCGCCGGGCCACGTGCTCGAACCGGGCCAGTGCTTCGGCGGCGAGGTCGGGCCGGCCCAGCCGGACCGCGGCTTCGATGACGTCGGGCAGGCACCGTTCGGCGGGCATCTGGTGCCGGGCGATGCCGTGGTACAGCGGCATCAGCTGGTCGAGTGCCTCCTGTGGCCTGCCGTGGCCCAGTTCCAGCAGGCCCAGCGCCCATCTGGCCCGGTGCACGCCGCCGCCCTCGTACGCCAGCGCGTAGTCGGCCATCCGGCGGCAGTCGTCCTCGTCGCCCCGCATGGCCAGCAGGTAGGCCCGCGTGCCGGCGGCGTGGCTGGCCCAGTGGTGCTGGCCGGTGGCCTCGGCGATGTCGAGCGCCTCGGTCGCGCTGGTCATCGCGTCGCGGTAGTGCCCGAGGGAGGTCTGGGAGAGGGTCACGTAGTAGAGCGCCGAGGGCAGCACACCGGCCCGTCCCTGGGCACGGACGTCGGCGGCGACCCGCGTGGCCAGCTCCAATGCCTGCCGGTCCAGGCCACCCATGAGCGCGATGCCGCTGGTCGTGAGCAGGTCCCTGGGCTCGTCGGCGAGGGACTCCGCGGCACGGGCGAGCACCGTTGCGAGGTCCGGCAGGCGCTCGGTGTCCGCGTCGAGTGACAGCGCGGTCAGCCAGCGTTGCAGTTGCAGCACCGGCCAAGCGGGATCGTCGCCGGGCAGCGCGAGGAGGTCGAGCTGGGCGGCGGCGGTGGCGGCGAGACGGCTGTCTCCGGCGAACCACGTCGTGTGCAGGGCGTCCATCATCACGGTGACCGCCTCGCGCGGATCGCTCCGGCCGGCGGCTTCGGCCAGCTGGAGCGCGTGCGCCTCGTGCAGCCGGCCGCGGCTGACCGCGGCGGTGGCCAGCACCCGGACCAGCGTGAGGCGGGTGCTGGGGAGGTGCGCGCAGGGCAAGGCCCGTTCGGCGAGGGTCTGGGCCCGCGAGAGCTGGCCCGCTTCGATCGCCGCATCGGCGGCACTGGTCAGCAGCAGCACGCGTTCGCCGGGGTCTTCGGCCA